>NZ_JBIUHC010000129.1:0-28952 GCF_044627735.1 Cupriavidus sp. CuC1
GTAGGGTGTGGGGTTCTCAGATCAACGCTTCAGCCACTCGAAGCGCTGACTTCGGTCGGAGGTATTTCAGCGGCCTGCTAGGACACCTCGATATACCCTGGAACTGTCTTGATGAACCCACACGCCCTCGGCTGCGGGGATCTCTGGGAAGAGATTGATAAGTTCCACTACCGCATTGCCGGCCCTGGCCGCGAAGCTCCAGCCCGCAGACGTTGTTCCAAAGTCGAATCGAACTGTTTCGCCGGGTTGCACCTGGACAGACCTAGTTTCCGGAGTCACGATGATCGTTCGCGCGCCTTCCACGGACAGAGCTCGCTCACCGAAATGTCTAGCAAGAGAAGACACCCTTTCTACACCGGGCCCACCCGCATGAGCCGCCATCGAAGTCGCAGCGAAGAGTGCCAGCGCCGCGGCCCCTGGAAGCGCTACGTTACGACTTACGGCATTTCGATACTTAGTCGTCATCCCTGACTCCATGAGGAGTTGTTAGTGACCGTACTTTATGACTTGTGCACGCACTTGTTGAGACGTTGAGACTCGCGTTTCTCAACCTGATGCTCAAAAGTATCGCTTTGATCTGCCTGATCGGGGAAGGCCTCGCTGTTTGCGTCATCGCACACAGCCAATGAGTTCAAGGTTGCATTGGCCTCGCCATCCCTGGCCCCACCACTGTAGCGCCGCCGACTTCGAAAACTGCGAGCAATCAAATCTCCTCGCACCAACATCCAGCGCCTCTGACCGGTCTGGCCTCTCGCTGGCGACCACTAGAAGCGCTGCCGCCGCTTGTGACCAGCGACCTCTGTACCACAATCCCAAGTCGGCCTAGTGCCGCGCAGGACGCTTTGGGTTGGGTGACGCCATGGCAACTTGCGCGGAAGCAAGACAGAGAAAGCGCGCCAGGCCATAGCCCGGCGCGCTTCTGCTAATGCAATACACACGGCATCCTGATCGGGCACCCGTACTGCGTTCCTCTCAGTGCGCTGTCAACTCGCAGCAGTGACGAGTGTTCCGCTATACGACAGCGCCTCGGATTCAATCACTCGGGCAACGTCCTGCTTAAGCAGATAGACAGAGACGACCAGCAGCACAAGATCCTTCAGAAGGAAGGCCGAAACTATGGTCATCGCGGGGAAACCGCCAGCGGCAGCTTCCCATGCGCCAGGAACGAATGGCATGATCGTAAGCGTGGCAACGAAGCTGAAAGTTGAACCAAGCGCGCCCAGCACCCCCAGTTTCTTGTTCCAGAATCCCAAGAGCAATAGCGAGCCAAAGGTCCATTCTGCGGCCCCCAGGAACATGCTCGTGCCTTTAATGCCCAAGACAGGGATCATCCAGAAGATCAGCGGTCCGTGGTTGATCATTGGCAGCAGCCCTCTGATTTCGGCCTCGAACCATTTATCGTAGCCAAACCACGCGAATATGATCACCATCGCGGCGCGGAGCAGATGGTAATCGAAGTCGCGCTTCAGAAGACCCGAACGACCCAGTATATCGATGATGTACTTCATGATTTCCTCCATGTTGGAGCTGTGAACCCTCCGGCTACGGTGCCGGGTTGAAGTGCAAGGATTCGAATGTGCGACATTGGAAACTCCTTTCGACAGTTCGCTTCATCAGTGAGACGAGTATGTGCGTCAGGAGTGATCTTTGTAATACTCAATCGACTCGAAAACATGCTCGAACGTATCAAGCCACATGTAATGCCAAACCGAATGGACTGGCTGGCAACGCTAAGCTCGCAGGTCTGACCCGGATCCGCAGGCTCGTCACTGGGCTTGCGGTAAAGGAACGAGAGCCATCGACAAACGGATCATGCTTATTCGTAACGCTGCGTCCGGCAGATGCGTAAGGGCTCCAGGCGCCGGCAATGCGGGCGTTCTTTTCGTACGGGTAGTCGCCCTGTACTGCATGTGCAACGGTCGCCGCCGCGCCGAGCGTCAAGACAATGGTTTTCGCAACAATGGCTCTGGTGAGCAGTTTCATGATGAACTTCAAGTGTTATTTATTTTGGAATCGCGCACGCTTTGCTCGCTGTACGCCACCAATGAATGGGATGACCGGATCCATTACAGTCGGTTGTCCCGTTAGGTCTTCAATGACCAGAAAATGCATTTGAACCGTTCTGGTGGACCCAGATACCTTTTGCTGCAGGGATACCAGGGAGTAGGCTGACTAGTTCGACAACCGTGTTCCCTGGGCGGGCGGCGAAGGTCCAAGCGGCGGACGTAGCTCCGAAGTCAAAGCGGACGGTTTCTCCCGCGTGCACTGAAACCGCCCCGGTCTGCGGTGTGATTCGCACTGTTCGCGCGCCATCGACAGATGAAGCTGGTTCGCCGAAAAGCCTGGCGACGGAGAATGTTTGCGGGCATCCCGGCTCAACCGTTTGAGCCGCGAAGGAGGTTGCGCTTACCGCAGCCAGTGCAGCGACCGCCATGAGACGTACAGCGTTGCCAAGAGGAGTTCTGGTACCTCGGTAATGTCTGGTCATCGTTGACTCCATAAAGGAGGTTGTTGGTGACCTGTACTGTATGTCCTGCGCATGAGCTTGATGAGGCCCGAACGAGTCAAGATACTGCTCAAAAGTATCAGACGGCTGCTCTTTCGTTCTTTGCCGCTTGGCTTGTGCCTTCGAAAAGCAAAGCCCGCCGGGGCGGGCTTTGCTTTGCCAGGCGAGCGTCGCAAACGCGGACAATTTCCGCGCGATGGAAAGATGACTTTCCCTGGATGCAAGATTGCGCCAGGAGTCAGGATTTATGCCTGGCGAGACGGGGTAGAAGCGATTTCTTTCCAGTGTGCCGATGAATCGCTTTGGCGAACCCGATGAGATCGCCACGGCAATCGAATCCCTGCACCTGCTGTCAGAAGACGCTGCGCTCATCACAGGTCAGACGCTTTCGTCGACGGCGGCGCGTCGGTCGGAAAGTCGCCGGTCTAGCGCCGTCGGCGCAAGCTCGCTACTCCGTTGGCTCGTACCCGGCTACAGGCGACTCGTCCAAAGGAAGACCCTCATCATCGGCACGCTCATTGGCATGCGACGGAGCGCTGATGGTTCGACGCCACTGGGCGGGCGTCATGCCCAGCAACTCTGTAAATGCCCGCCGGAATGCAGCGACCGATTGATATCCGACAGCTTCTGCCACCGCCTCCGTCTTCATCATGGGATTCTTTAGCGCGTTTGCCGCCAGACTCATGCGAACGGCGAGTAGCAAGTCATGGGCGGTGCGCCCGAAGCTGTGCTGGAACTGCCGCATGAACGTCGCGCGTGACATATTGCAGCGCTGCGCGAGCTCGGGCGCCGTCCACGGAAACGCGGGCTCGTTGAAGATCGCGGCAATCGCTGGCGCTAGCCGCGGATGCCCAGCCA
The DNA here is from genome assembly GCF_044627735.1 of Cupriavidus sp. CuC1. Taxonomy (NCBI): domain Bacteria; kingdom Pseudomonadati; phylum Pseudomonadota; class Betaproteobacteria; order Burkholderiales; family Burkholderiaceae; genus Cupriavidus; species Cupriavidus sp. CuC1. Next base: position 3,365 of record NZ_JBIUHC010000129.1, read on the forward strand.
GGCCCAGAAGGCCCGTAGGGGGTTGGTCCGATTCGCTCGCCAGACGCATGCTCAGTGCAAACAACATCGTCGACAGTGCGTTGAGCATCGCATGCCCACCCAGGCGAAATCCCTGGGATTCGCCTCGCATTAGTTCCATCAGGCTGGTGAGTCGCGCCCGCGTGCCGCCTGCCGGCTCAGACGCCGAGGCTCTGACCACAAGTGATGTCGGTAGGAACTCGCGCGCCAGCCGGTCATGCGGCGGCGCGACAAAGAAGCGGCCGCAAAGCATGTCGAGCCGTTCCCCCCGGCCGTCATTCTCACTGACTGTCACGTTGATGTCGCTTCGCTCGCGTGAGGGCCCGGCCTGGCGGCCACTGCCGTCGTGGAGCGCGTGTGCCGAGCCGTGTGGCAACAGCACGATATCCCCCGCCTGAAGCACGACTGGCGCGGTGCTGGCCAGCCCTTCGAGAATCGCCGAGCCGTTGAGCACGACGTGGTATGGAATTTCGCCCGGTTGAAAGTCCTCGTAGACGACGCGCCATGGCGAGCCGTAGGCACATCGGACGTCGAGCTGTCCTGTGACAGTCATGATTTCGAGCAATCTGCTCAGCCAGTCTTTGGGAGATGACATGATTCCGAGACGGTGGTGGTGATACTTTAGAGCATTTTAATGAGTATTCAAGGCCTCGGCAAGATCACTTTGCGTACCTACACTAGAGCCTCACCTAACCGATCTCTTCAGGAGTCAATCATGAGCCGTATCACCGTACCCGCAGTCGATTCAGCAGTTGGTGCCACCGCTGAAGTCTACGCACAGGTCAAGCGCGCGACGGGCGGAAGTGTCCCCAACCTCTTCGCAGCGCTCGGTCACATTGCGCCCGCCACGCTGAAGGCAGTACTGAACGCAGAGGGGGCTCTCGCCACCGGCAGCCTTAGCAAGCAAGACCTGGAGACGATCAAGCTGCTGGTCAGCGAACTGACTGGCTGTGACTACTGCGTTGCCGCACACGTCATGCTTGGCAAGATGGTCGGGCTGTCGCCCGAAACGGTTCGCCGCATTCGTGCAGGCGAGTCCACCGGCGACGCGAAGCGTGACGCGCTGATTCAGTTCGTTCGCACGATCCAGGAAACGAGCGGGACCCTCGGCAATGAGGCGTTCACCGCGATCCGCAGTGTGGGGTACAACGATGCGCAACTGGCGGACATCGCGCTGACGATCGGCCTGACCGTGTTCACCAACACGTTCAATCGCGTCAACGACACGGACCTGGATTTCCCTTCGGCGAACTGACGCGGCAGCCGGGGAGGACGAAGCGCGAGCCGTCCTCCCCGACCCGCCGCAGATGACCACGACGCCATACCCAGGCCCGTCAGCATTTACCGGGAAGTGCCGCGGCGGGGTCGATGGGCAGATTCTTGAATCTGACTTCGAAATGCAGATGCGGCGCTGTAGCCCTTCCGGACTGACCAACAGACCTTATCAACTGCCCTGGCGACAAACGGGTGCCGATGCGCAGTCCCTTTACAAGGGTAGACAGGTGAGCATACCAACTCGAATAGCCGGCGGCATGTTGCACGACGACATACCGCCATATCCACGTTTGTCGACACCGAGAAAGGCGATGGTCCCCGCACCAGCCGCGACCACCGGCGTGGCGTGGCGAGCCGCCAGGTCGACACCGGTGTGTACCCGAATGCCGCCGCTGACGGGATCCACACGGATACGAAACGCGGAACTGATGCGGGCTTCACACTGGATCGGCGAAGCAATCTCGACTTCGGCGGTCCGACGTTCGGGCACGTCCTCTCGTATATCGAAAGACGGCGCGCTACGTGGGAAGCCGCACACCGCAGGCAGGGTGGTCAAGCGTATCTACACCACCGAGTTCGCCGTGATCGGGGGCGGTCACGCGGGGTTTAAGGCATGCGAGCTGGCCCGCGCGGCGTCAGCTTCAAGCGGCTTCAGTGTCTTATCAGCGCGCGGCTGCGCATGAGCAGGAACGACGAGAACTGACGATCACGATTGGAGCCCTAGCAAATGAACTACGAAACGCTGTCTCTCGCCGTTGTCGACGGTATCGCTACCCTTACGCTGAGCAGGCCTGACGCGCTGAAGACGCTGGCCGCCAATGCGCTGCCCTCCTACGCTGGCGACCCGTCGCAGACATCAGTCTCCGGCCTATCGTCGGGCGCCTTCATGGCAGTCCAGTACCAAGTCGCCTACTCGGGCTCGGTTGTCGGTGCCGGTGTGGTGGCAGGAGGCCCATACTACTGCGCGGCCGGGAACATCCTTAACACGACGATCTGCATGGGGCAGGTGCCGTTCGTGCCGCCGAATCCAGCCCTGATGGTAACCGCCGCGAAGGGATTCGCGTCGCTCGGTCAGATTGACCCGCTATCGAATCTGCAGAAGGCCAGGATCTATGTGTTTAGCGGAACCAAGGATACTGTCGTCTACCAGCAGGCGGTCGACGCGACGGTGTCATTCTTCAAGGAAGCCGGCGTTCCTGCATGGAACCTGCAGTATGTGAACAATGTGGCTGCCGGCCATGCATTTATCACGCCGGCATTCGGCAACGTGTGCTCCGATAACGCATCCCCGTATATCAGTCACTGCGCAGTCGCCAAGCAGAAGTACGACCAAGCTGGCGCGTTGCTTCAGCAGATCTACGGCACACTGAAGCAGCCGGCAAAGAGTCTGACAGGGAGAATCGTGCCATTCGACCAGCGCGAATTCGCGACGGCCGGGACAGGCATGGCGGATACGGGGTTCCTCTATGTACCAAAGTCATGCGATCAGGGAGCGACGTGCAAAGTCCACGTGGCATTCCATGGGTGCAAGCAGTCCGAAGCTGTGGTCGGCGATGATTTCTACGCGAAGACGAACTTCAACAATTGGGCGGACACGAACAACATCCTTGTGCTGTACCCACAGGTGAATGCGTCTACCGTCCCCTTCAATCCACGAGGCTGCTGGGACTGGTTCGGTTATACCGGCGCCGATTACGTGCTGAAATCGGGTTCGCAAATGAGTGCCGTCAACGCCATGGTTGACCGGTTGCTCGCGAAACCGTAAAGCAAATCGGAATCGCCCCTTTGCGGGGTGTCACTGGAGCTGGAGGGACAGCGTGCTACCGGGCCCCGACCACGGGCAGAGATCGGCCACAGAGCGTCGTCGGTCCACACGATCACTCGGTCGTTTGAACGTCGGCTCTTGCCAAGTTACCCGACGATGGCCAGCGATGCAACTCGCCACGGCGGTCGGCGCTACGCGCTGTGGGTGCAAATGGCAGTGAGGTAGTTGTGTTGGATGCCGGGAACACTGGGCTGATGAAGGACTGCTTCGATCGCTGCTATTACGCAGCACTTGAGCGTGTGAACAGCCATCCGTATGCGGCGATGATCTGTGTCGGCAGCGACGCGCAGAATCCGCTGCGTCAGGTCGAGGGCATGCCACCGGTTGGCGCTGCCTCAAAAGCGCCGAACACGGTATCGGGGAACTCAAGCGCGACGAGATGGTGCGCCACAAGTCGGAAGTCGAGCTTGCAGAGCCGTGTAGACCCGTGAGCATCCTCAAGTCAACACGGCTGGCCGATTGGCGAAACACTAGCCGACATGGGTAGCCAACACCCTACGCGCCGTCGACTTGTAGAACGATCTTGCCAATGTTGTCGCCACTTTCCAGATGGGAATGCGCCTCGGCTGCGTCACGCAGTGGAAACACGCGGTTGACCAGCGGTCGCACGCGCCCATCCGCGACCAATGGCCACAGTGTCGCCTCGATCTCGCGAGCGATCTCGGCCTTCTGCTCAAGCGTCCGGTGACGAAGCGTGGTACCGGTGATGTAGGCACGCTTCATCATTACGGTTCCAATGTCCACCGTGAGCTCTCGGCCCATTGGGTGGGCAATGTAGACCATACGACCGTCGCGCGCAATGGCCGCCAGGTTCCTCGCGAAGTAAGGCGCGCCCACCATATCCAGAATGACGTCGACACCCCGACCGTCGGTATGCTCGTTGACCAGTCGCTCATAGTCTTGCTCGCGGTAATTGATCGCGACGTCGGCGCCCAAGGACCGGCACACATTGCATTTCTCGGCACTGCCGGCGGTTGCGAATATCTTAGCGCCCAGGTGCTTGGCCCACTGCAAGGCCAATGATCCCACGCCGCTGGTTCCCCCATGAACGAGCAGGTTTTCACCAGCTTTCAGGCGGCCATGTTCGATCAGTGCGCTCCAAGCGGTGAATGCGGCCTCCGGCAATGCTGCCGCCAGTACCATGTCAATCCCGCCCGGAATCGGCATGCACTGACCTCCCGGAACAGCAACGTACTCCGCATAGCCGCCGCCGATGAGCAGGGCGCAGACTCGATCGCCGACCTTCCAGTGCGTCACGCCGTCACCCAGAGCCGACACGGTGCCAGCCACCTCAAGACCTGGCACGCTCGGTGCGTCGGGAGGCATCGGATAGATCCCGGCGCGCTGCATGACGTCCGGCCTGTTAACGCCGGCCGCCTGCACGCGAATCAGCACCTCACCCGCTGCGGGCTTGGGCTCCGGGCGCTCCTGGACACTGAGGACTTCGGGGCCACCGTGGCGGGGGACATCGACAACAATCATGGTATCTCCTTTGTCTTTATTCATTGCGAAGGCCTGCGCTCTGCACCGCCTTGGTGTATGTGGCGTGGTCCTTGCGGATGGTTTCGAGCAGTTGCTCCGGGGTACTTCCTACAACGTCGAAGCCCAGGTCAGTGAGTCTGCGCTTTAGGCCCTGCTCTTTAAGCACCTCATTCAGTTCGGTGCTCAGCCGATTAACAACAGCCGCCGGCGTGCCGACTGGCGCGAACACGCCAACCCAGCCGTCCAGCGCCAGGCCGGGCACCACGCTCTGGGCCGTGGGCACATTCGGGAACTGCGGTGGTGCCTGCTCGCCTGCTGCGGCGATGACCTTCAGCGTTCCCGCCTGCACATGCTGCTGGACATTCGCCACCACATCGAACATGAAGCTGACCCGCCCACTGATCACGTCGAACAACGCTGCTGTCGAGCCTTTGTACGGGATGTGGTTGATATCGACCCCGGCAGTCGTCGTCAACATCTGCCCTGCCAGATGGGGCGCGGATCCGTTGCCATATGACGCATAGCTGTACTTGCCTGGATTGGCTTTCGCCTGCGCGATCAACTGTTGCAGCGACTGGATACCGCTACTGGGTGCTGTGACGATGACAAAGCGGGCGATTGCCAATTGGGCCACGGGGCGCAGATCCTTGATCGGATCGAAGCTCAGTTTGTAAAGGCTTGGGTTGATGGCAATGGTGGCCGGGACGCCAATCACCAGGGTATGACCATCGGCCGCAGATCTTGCAACCTCTTGAGTTGCCAAGACCCCGTTGGCTCCCGGTTTGTTCTCGATGATAACGGGTTGCTTCAGGCGCTTGCCAAGCGGCTCGGCCACTGCTCTCGCGATCAGGTCGACTCCCCCTCCGGCTGTATAGGGAACGAGAATCCGTATTGGCCTGCTCGGATAGGGCTCTGCAGAGGCTATGCTAGCCCTCAGGAGCCACACTGCTCCGGCCACAGCCGCGGCAAGGTGTCTGCGGGAAAACTGCATACTTGTGTCTCCGTGATGACATGTAGAATAGAAGCGCGAGGCTCCAGCCCCGAGAGCTTGAGATCACAGGTGGTCAAGCAGCCAGTCACACAGCAGGCTCAGCGCCGGCTCTGGCCGATCTAGCTGCACGTGAGCCGCTCCGCCTTCGGTACGCGTGAATACACGCATCGTCTTCTTCGTACTGCCGATCGCATCGAACAGCTTCTGAGCGTCGCTCAGGGGAGTCTGCTTGTCGTCTTCCCCATGCACAATCAAGATGTCGCAATGGATGTCTTGCGCAGCCTCGCGCAGGTGAAACGACTCCAGTGCGCGTAATGCCTCGTCGAAACTGTTCACCCCGAGGATGTGCAGAATGTGATCGCCCGTCGTGCCTAGCGCGGCCTTGACGTCAAGCGAAACGGGCTTCCCAGGTTGCACCTGGAAGCGGCGCAGCCAAACGCTGTGGTAGTCGTACACGGCGCCCCAGGCGACGCAGGCCTTGAAGCGTTTCTCGTAAGCAGCGGCGCGCGGCGCGTAGTAGCCGCCCATGCTGGCTGCCACGATACCGATGCGCTCCGAGTCGACATCAGAGCGGCTCACAAGGTAGTCCACTGCCGCTCCTGCCGCCACCTCCGAGTCATGCCGCGCTTTCAGGCCGGACAGCCGCAGAGTTGCGCCCTGCCCAGGATGATCGATGGCCAGTGTCGAGATGCCGCGTTGCGACAAGGCCAATGCCACATACACCATCTCTTCCTTCGTGCCGTCCAGACCGTCGGAGAGCAAGACCGCCGGCCGTGGGCCGTCACCGGTTGCCGCCGGAACGAAGTAGCCGTGCAGCACTTTGCCTTCGAACGGAATCTCGATGATCTGGATCTGGGGGGCGAAGCGTACAGCCCCTAGTGCAAACGCTTCCAGGTGCTTCGCGAAGGTCGACTTGGCTCGCGGGTCATTCGGCTTCAAGAACGCTTCTGCCCATTGATAATAGAGCGCCGCGCGCATGTAGTGGTCGCGTGCAGTGACCTTGTGCCCTGCGCTGGCAGCTTCGCTGGCGATGCCTTCGAGCTGCCGAGCGAGCTTGAGCCAGGCATGGTGCCAAGCCTCGTTATCGCCGTGTCCGTCCGGGCCGGAGGCCTCACGCAGCGGCTCGCAAGCCCAATGGATTTCTCCCAAGTGCCCACCGCTGACCAGGGCGCGGTTGACGGCCAAGGACCACATGTAATTGCCGGGAAAGTACTGAAACATGATGACGTCCTCCAAATGTTGGTCAGCCTGAGACGGACACAAAGCGCCCCACGCGCTGGCGGATGGCACCGAACAGGCTTGTCCCCTCGGGAGCAAAAAGCTCGAGATAGACGTCATCGCCGAAACGCAGGAATGGTGTGCGCGCCTGTCCTTGCTCGATCTGTTCATAGGCTCGGAGCTCGGCGATGCAGCCGCATCCGCGACGGCGGTCGAGGTTGGCGATGGCGCCCAGCCCGAGTACCGTGCCGGCCCCCAGATCCCGCGTGCGCGCCGCGTGCGCAATCAGGTCGTCGTAACCGAACATCGCGTCGATGCCTGGGTCCAGCTCGCCGATGCGCTCACCGCGGACTTCGCAAACATAGCGCCCGGATAACAGACGTCCGTCCCACAACGGGCCTGCCTCATCGGGGGTGATGAACACAGGCCCCATCGTGCGCGCCGGCTTGCCCTGCATGAAGCCGAAGCCTCGGCCGATTTCGTCAGGAATCACCCCGCGCAAGGACGTGTCGTTGAGCAGCCCCAGCAGCAGGATCGCGCTGCGAGCCGATGCTGAACGGGTTCCTTGGGGAACGTTTCCGGTCACCGCGACAACCTCAGCTTCGAAGTCAATGCCGTAGCCTTCATCCTGCGCATGCAGGATGGGCTCAGTTGGGGCCAGGAAGCGGTCAGAGTTTCCCTGATAGAGAAGCGGCGTGGTCTCGAACCCTGCCGGCATGATGGCGCCTCTGGCCTTCCGGACTGTCGCCATATGTGACGGATAGGCGCTGCCATCGAGGAACTGGTATGCGCGCGGCAGCGGCGCAGCGACGGCGGTCGGATCGAAGTGCCATGCATCCGGACAGTCCGACGCATTGAGCCGCTCATATACGCGCTGCAGACCGGGCAAGACCTGAGTCCAGCGGTCCAGAGCAGCTTGCATTGTGGCCGCGATCGTTGGCACCGCGCTGGCTGTGCGCATGTCCCGGCTGACCACGACTAGCTGGCCGTCGGGAGTGCCGTTGTTGAGAGTAGCAAGTTTCATGGGTGCGTCGATGTCGTTGTGTGGGCGAAGCAACTATAGAGATCGACGACCAATTGGCGCTAACCGTGGGCTCCGGAAACAGATCAAATTGTCCGACCGATTGCGGGGCGCGCAATTCCGGACGATTGGGTAACTCGCCGGACAAAGCCGTTATCGCCCGCGCGCCGAACATTTCTAGACTGCAGTGCACATATCCCGAGTCCAAAGGGGCTTGGACATCGGCTACTCGAGTGCCAATGGCGAGGCGATGCTGGAACGCATCCAGAGACAAATTGCGCGCTTGGGGCAGGTTGCCGCCAGCACCGGCAACTATGCCAATGGATCCTTCACTAACCATCCCCCCGGAGACCAACGATGCTCTGCAAAAAACTTCATCATGCTGCCTACCGCTGCGTGGACGCACGAGCGACGGTCGATTTCTATACCCAAGTCCTGGGCTTGAAGTTCTCACATGCAATGGGCGAGGACCATGTGCCATCCACTGGCGCTTACAGTCCTCATATCCACATCTTTTTCGAGATGGAGGACGGTAGCTGCATCGCCTTCTTCGAATGCCCCAACGACCCGGGGGACGTCAAAGATCGCACATCGCCAGACTGGATCCAGCACTTCGCGTTCCAGGTTGAGAGCACCGACGTGCTGATGGCGGCAAAAACTCGCTTCGAGACGCTCGGACTCGAGGTGGTAGGGCCCACGGATCACGATGGCTTCATCACGTCGATCTACTTCTTTGACCCTTCCGGCCATCGTCTGGAACTCACGACAAACACTTGCGCTCCCGAGCGCCTTAAAGAGTTCGAGGCCGAGGCACCTAACGTGCTCGCCTTGTGGGAGCAGACGCACGACTGGTCCCAGCGCGAAAAGCTGTTTGGCGCGAAGACCGGTTATGCGCGCAATCGTGCATCGAATGAATCTACTCGCTGATCACCCCGCGCTTGAACTCGCCGGGTGGAACGCCCATGTGCTGAGCGAAGAAACGTGCGAAGTGGCTGGGCGCAGCGAAACCCAATTCGTCTGAAACCTCGGCAACGCTCTCCTTCGTTTCGGCGAGCAATCGGGTGGCCACCGCCATGCGAGCCCAATCCATGAATTGCTGCGGCGACGCACCGACGCATGCTTTGAATTGCTCAAAGAAGCGCGAGCGAGAAAGACCCACCTGAGCGGCGATATCGTCCAGGTTGGGGTTCTGCTTTGCCTGGTCCTTGATCAGCACCGCTGCCCGCGAGATTCGAGCGTCCATCGGTCGGTCACGTCGATGGAAGTTGGTGCGCATGTCGGATGCGGCATAGGTATCAGTGACGGCGATCGCCAGTTCACCCACGAGTCCCTCGTGCATGGCTTCGCCAAGCAGCGCACCGGAATTCATTGATGCCGACAGTCGGAAAACGATACTCTGAATATCAGCGGTGAGCGCCACGCAAGGTTCGCCGAATAGCCGAACCAATGGCAGAGGACCCAGTTTCAGCAGTTCGCCCAGCCATGCGGGATGGAGCAGGACCGTGAACACCGTGGTGGGCCCTGCCTCGCTCGCCAGCTTTGCATGGGGCATCCAGGGGTTGATGACGATGGCAGACGCATCAGTCAACTGACACGTCTTGCGCCCTACGCGAAATCCGGTGTCCGAGCCGCCGAGCTTGAACACGAAGTTGAATTCGTTGTGTGCATGCTCAACCAGCGCCCTCGGCGTCGTGTGAGTGCCAATGCGACCAAACGCGCCTTGCACAGCCACAGAACGCGCTGTGTCTTTCATCTCTGCCCCCTCCTTCGCGCGGACTTGAAGTCCGGACAATCCGGTAAGCCAGCGGACGGCAGGGATAGCGGTGCCAGTGGGTTGCCCCTACCCTGCTCCTCATCCTCTTGCGCGGACAAACCCATGCTGAAGACTACCTTGAATGCCCTCGTGCTCGGCCACGGCCCGATCCATGTCATTGGTTTGCACGGCTGGTTCGGCAACGCCCAGGCGTGGAAGCCTCTGGCCGACTTGCTCGATAGCAGCCGCTACACGATAGCTTACCTCGACTATCGGGGTTATGGCGCTCGCATCGACGTTCCGGGCGAATGGACGATGGATGAAATCGCCCAGGATGCGATGCAGCTGGCCAACGAGCTCGGATGGGACCGCTTTCACCTGATGGGCCACTCAATGGGCGGCATGGCGATCCAGCGTGTGATGGTTGAGGCACCGCACCGGGTCGGCCGGCTCTTCGCCATCACGCCTGTTCCCGCAAGCGGCATGCCGCTTGACGAAGCGACCTGGTCGCTGTTTTCCGCGGCGGCAGAGGATGAAGCTGCGCGACGCGCGATCATCGACAGCTCCACGGGAGGACGCTTGCCAAAGCATTGGGTGGCGGGGATGGCCATGCGCTCCATGAAGCTGTCCGACAAGATGGCATTTGCTGCTTACCTGGTTGCCTGGGCAAAAACCAACTTCGCCGAGCGCGTGTCTGAGTCGTCCACTCCCTTGCATATCGTCGTCGGGGAGCACGACCCCGCCTTGACGCTCGAGCGGATGGAAGCCACCACGCTTCGCTGGTTCAAGAACGCATCCATCGAGGTCATGCCGAACGCAGGGCACTATCCGATGGACGAAACGCCAGTGGCGCTCGCCAGTTCGATTGAGCGCTTTCTTTCAATGGAAATATGAACTTCGACAAATGAGGCGTAGCTTCGTGGGTTTTTGTGCGGCTTTCCCGACACGGAAGCCGGGGCGTGCAAAAGCCTAGAAACCCTTGTGGGGCTTAGGTTTGCGGCCTACTTTGGTGTGGATTTGGATAGTGTGGAAAGAGACTTTGGTGCGAGGGAGGGGACTCGAACCCCTACACCATTGCTGGCGTCAGGACCTAAACCTGGTGCGTCTACCAATTTCGCCACCCTCGCAGTCCCTGCGGCGTGCATCCCTGGCGGGAGGCCGCTGTGCTCGTTGTTTTACATGCGTACCAGGGCAGCGTGAGGGTTGTCGCAAAAGCACAAAAGCAAACAGGCGGCTGAAACTGCCCGCCTGGCTTGTGTTACCCGTGCTGCCGGCGCACCTTGCGCATGCAGCGCAACGAGGCAGCGGATTCTAGCGCAAAGCGCCGCTGGAATCCAGCCCCCTCGTGCTGCCTGAGGCATCTCTTGGGCTATGCCTTCGCACTGACCTTGGTTTTGATGAATGCCAGCACGAGGACCGTGGCGCAGGCTTCCAGCGCGGCGACGAAGTACAGGCCGGACGAGAGTTGGCCGGTGCTGGTTTTGAACCAGCCGATCATGTAGGGCGCGACGAAGCCGGCGAGGTTGCCGATGGAGTTGATCAGGGCGATGCCGCCGGCGGCGGCGGTGCCGGCGAGGAAGGCGGAGGGCAGCGACCAGAAGACCGGGAAGGCGGCGAGGATGCCGATGGAGGCGATGGTGAGGGCGACCATGGCGAGCACCGCGCTGTGCAGCCACATGCCGGTGAGGACGAGGCCGGCGGCGGCCATCAGGGTGGCTAGCGCGCAGTGCAGGCGGCGTTCTCCGGTGCGGTCGGAGTGGATGCCGTTCCAGACCATGGCGAGGGTGCCGGCGATGAAGGGGATGGCGGAGACGAGGCCGATCTGCAGGTTGCCCTTGACACCGAGCTCCTTGATGATGGATGGGGACCAGAAGGCGATGGTGGCGTTGCCGCTTACGACGCAGAAGTAGATGGCGGCACAGATCCACACGCGCGAGTTGGTGAAGGCGGCGCGCAGGGAGGAGTGCTTGGCGGGGTCGCGGTTTTCGGCTTCGATCTCGCGGGTGACGAGGTCGCGTTCGCTGGCGGTGAGCCATTTGGCGCTGATGGGTTTCTCGGGGAGGAACATCAGCACGGCGATGCCGGCGAGCACGGAGGGGATGCCTTCGATGACGAACAGCCATTGCCAGTTGGCGAGGCCGTCGACGCCTTCCATGCTGCTCATGATGAAGCCTGCGAGCGGGCCGCCGATGACGCCGGCGATGGCGAACGAGGTCATGAACAGGCCGTTGATGCGGGCGCGGCGCTGGGCGGGGAACCAGTAGGTGAGGTAGAGCACGACGCCGGGGAAGAAGCCGGCTTCGAATACGCCGAGCAGGAATCGCAGGGCGTAGAACTGCATGGGTGTCTTGACGAAGATCATCGCCATGGAGGCGAAGCCCCACAGGATGGTGATGCGGGCGAGCGTGCGGCGGGCGCCGATTTTTTCCAGCAGGAGGTTGCTGGGGACTTCGAACAGGAAGTAGCCGATGAAGAAGATGCCGGCGCCGAAACCGTACACGGCTTCGCTGAATTGCAGGTCTTGCAGCATTTGCAGCTTGGCAAAGCCGACATTGACCCGGTCGATCCAGGCGAGCACGAACAGGAAGACGAGGAAGGGAATCAGCCGTACCGCGATCTTGCGGTAGGCTTCATTGCGCTCGGCCGGGGTGTGGGCCGGGCTTTCCAGGGCGCCAGGGGCGCCGGTCATCACGGAAGACATCGGTGGTACTCCTTGGGTGTTGATTGGCGGGGCCGCGCTGCTTGGTCGCGGCCCTCGGTCTTTTCTGCTCGTTACGGCTTGCTGCTTGCTGCTTCCTACTGCAGCGCGGCTTCGATGGCGCCGGCTACCTGCAGCACCCGCGCGTCACGCCCGTTCAGGCCGCCGACGCTCAGTCCGATGCCCTGCTCCGCCGCCGGCATCGGCAACGACACGGCGCAGCCGTCGAGGAAATTGAGCACGCTCGGGTTGCGCAGCACGAGGCCGTTGGTGGCGAAGAAGGCTTCGTCGCTTTGCAGCGCGTCGAGCCGCGGCGGGCGCACGGCCACCGTGGGCATCAGCCAGGCGTCGGCTTCGCGCAGCAGGTCGGCGGCGCGGGCTTGCATGGCGCGGCGTTCCGCCAGCAGCGCGATGTAGTCGGCGGCGCCGAGTTGCTCGCCGCGGCGGATGCGCATGGCGACGCGCTGGTCGTAGTCGTTGCCGCGCTCGGCCAGCAACTGCTTGTGCCAGTGCCAGGCTTCGGCCGCCGTGAGGCCGCCGGCGGCGTTGATCTGCGGCAGGCGCTTGAGCTCGGGGAAATCGAACGGGACGATCTGCGCGCCGAGCCGGGAGAGCGTGGCCAGCGTGGCGTCGAAGGCTTGCGCGACTTCGGCGTCGAGTCCGTCGCACACGAAATCGCGGGTGACGAGCAAGCGCAGCCCTGCCAGCGGCGCGGGACGGCTGTCCAGCGTTTCGCCGCTGACGATGGCGTCGAACGCGGCGCAGCAGGCAACCGAGCGCGCCAGCGGGCCGGCGGAGTCGAGCGAGGTCGACAGCGGTACGGCGCCGGCCAGCGGCACGCGGCTTGCGGTGGGCTTGAAGCCGGTCAGGCCGCAGAACGCGCTGGGGATGCGGATGGAGCCGCCGGTATCGGTGCCGAGCGCCGCTACGGCCATGTCAAGCGCGACGCTGACGGCGCCGCCCGAGGTGGAGCCGCCGGCGATGCGGGCTTCGTCGAACGGGGTGCGGGGCGTGCCGTAGTGCGGGTTCAGGCCGAGGCCGGAGAACGCGAACTCGCTCATATTGGTGCGCCCGACCAGCACGGCGCCGGCGGCGCGCAGGCGCGCCACCACGGGCGCGTCGGCGCTGGCGGGCTCGCCGGTGAGCGCCTTCGAGCCGGCCCGGGTCACCTGCCCTTTCACGTCGAACAGGTCCTTGATGGAGACCGGCAACCCGGCCAGCGGCGATGCCACCAGCCCCGCGGCGCGGTCCTGGTCGGCGGCGCGGGCCGCGGCCAGCGCGCCGGCGCCGTCGACTTCAAGGAAGGCGGTGCCGCCGCGGTTGCGGTGGTCGTCGATGCGGGCCAGTGCCTGCTCGGTCAGCGCAACGCTGGTGGTGCGTCCGGCGGCCAGGTCGGCGGCGAGCGCGGCGATGGTTGGCAGCCGGGTGCTCATGGCGCCACCGCCAGGCATGCCACGCGATAGGCATGGCGCAGCGTGCGCTTGAGCACCGGATCGTGGAGTTCGACTTCAAAGGCTTCGCCGCTGCCCAGCTCGCCGATCACGGCTTGCGTGCCGCAGAACATGGCAGTGCCCACCGGCAGCTTGTCTTCGCCGGTCAGGCGCTGGATCAGGTCGCGCGGGTCCAGCAGGCGCGTCACCAGGCCTTCCTGGTAGAGCTCGCGCTGGCCGTTGCGGGTGCGCCAGCAGCGCATCTGCAGCTGGTCCCAGTGCGCGGCTACGTCGTCGAAGCGCCAGACTTCGGTGCCCAGGGGCTTGGCGCACATCTGCTTGGAGACGGTGACGTCGTAGGCTTCGACCTTGCGGTCGGTGTGGTCCGAGCCTACGCCGATATACATCGCGTCCTTGGCCGCAAGCAGTACGAATTCGATTTCGCCGGAGGAGTCCTCGCGGGGCACTTCGAGCAGCGCGTCGGTGGTCAGCAGCGAGGCGGCAAGCGGGTAGAAGCAAGGCACGGTGGTCGGCGGCTTGACACCGATCTCTTCGAGCTCGCGGATGTGGTGGTTGACGGCGTCGGCGTCGCGGCCGGTCCAGCCGGCGATGATGAGGCGCTGGATATCGAGGACGAGTTCGCCCTCGCCGGCGACCTGGAATTGAAGTGTCGGCATTGCTTGCTACCTGTTGCGGAGAAAAACGGTCAGATGGTCCGGATGATGTTTTTCCGGAATTCGTCAATGTGTTCGCGGATGGCCTCGCGCACTGCCGGCACGTCGCGCCTCTCCAGGGCGTCGATGATCACCCTGTGCTCCTGGTAGACGTTTTCCAGGTGCTGCGGGTCGGACAGCGAGAGGAACCAGAAGCGCGCTTGCTTCTCGTGCAGGCCGCGCAGCAGGTCGGCCAACACGCGATTGCGCGAGGCGGCCGACATGGCGGTATGGAATTTGAGGTCGAGCGCGGCCAGGCCGGCGATATCGCGGCGCGCGATCAGGTCGGGCGAGCGGTCGACGATCTCGCGCATGGCCTTGAGATCGCTCTCGTGGGCGCGCTCGCAGGCCAGTGTGGCGCACAGGACTTCGTTGGTGGCGCGTACTTCGATCATGTCGAGCACTTCGTTAAGCGACAGCGGCGACACCAGCACGCCCTTGCGCGGCAGGATCGACACCAGCCCTTCCACTTCCAGCCGGTGCAGCGCTTGATGCACGGGTGTGCGGCCGATGCCGAGCAAAGCCGCAACCTGGGCTTCGTTGAGCGGCTCGCCGGGACGGAACTCGCAGGAAATGATGCGCCGCTTGATCTCGGCATAGGCCTGCTCGCGCAGCGCGGCGCCGGTGGCGGCGCGCGAGGCTGGCTCAGTGGTGTGATCGGCGCTGCCGACCAGCCGGATCGGGTTCGACATGATGATGCCCGCAGTGTTGAAGTTGTTGTGATACTAGTCTGATATTTCACTGATCGTCAACAAGTCGGGGATGCGGGTAAACACTGAAGCGTGGCGTGATCGGCCGCGCTACCTGCCGCGCAAGCCCTGCATCGTTCCTTCCTCCGCACTCCGGGAAATGCCTCGGAAGCCTGACAGGACAAGGGATCCAGCCTGGCCAAAGTAGCCCAAGCTCCGAAATCGCATGCCTCGCTGCATCACCGCTATTCCCAAAGGAAGCCAGCCCGCATATCATGGATGGAAATCCGATGAATCGATAATCGATTCAGTCGTATGTTGGTGCAATATGCATTCATCGTGGTGCAGGCCCTCCCAGCGCTGGTGCCAGTCACCGGTACGAAGACCCGGCGGAACGCGAACATGACCCGGCAAGACCATCAGGAAAACAGCGGCGAAGCGACGATCAGCGGCGTGGAAAGCGACGAAAAAGCCGCCCGCCCCGATCCGCTTTTCAACCAGTCGCTGGAGAAGGGACTGGAAGTGCTGCGTGCTTTCAGCGCGGTGCATCGCACCCTCACGCTGGCCGAACTGGCGGGGCTGACCGGCATGACAAAGAGCTCCGCGCAACGCACCGTGCATACGCTGGAAACGCTGGGATACGTGGCCAAGCACCCGCAGACGCGCCGCTTCCGGCTGACGCCCAAGGTGATGGAAATCGGCTACAACTACCTCTGCGCCGACGCGCTGATCCAGGTCGCCAGCCCTTACCTGTCGCAGCTCGCCAATGCCAGCGGCGAGACCGCCAACCTGACCGAGCCGGTGGGGCTGGAGATGGTCTACGTGGCGCAGTTGATGACGTCGAAATACATCCCCGTGCTGACCCCCGTGGGCATGCGCATTCCCATGTACTGCACCAGCAGCGGCCGCGCGTATCTCAGCACCTTGCCGGACGATCGGGTGATGGCCATGCTGGAGGACTCGGCCCGCGTGGCACGCACGCCGGCCACGCTGACCGATGTGGCGGCGATCTTCGAGACCGTGGTGGCTTGCCGCAAGGTGGGCTACGCCTGCAACAACGAGGAGCTGTTCCTGGGCGATATGGGCGTGGGCGCGGCCATCGTCAACAGCCAGGGGCAGGCCGTGGGCGCGGTGCATGTATCGCCGCCGGCCAGCCGCTGGAGCATGGCCGAGGCGCAGAAGAAGCTGGCGCCGATGGTGATCGAATGCGCGTGGGCGATCTCGCGTTCGATCGCCCACTGAGAGGCTGAAGCGCTTTGGCGCTAAGGTGCTTTAGCGCGCGTGCTCCAGCATCGCTTGCAGCAGCACATTGGCGCCGGCCTCGATGTGCTCGGGCAGCGCGTCTTCCAGCTCGTTGTGGCTGATGCCGTCCTTGCACGGCACGAAGATCATGCCGGTGGGCGCGCGCTGCGCCACGTACACGGCGTCGTGCCCTGCCCCGCTGACCACGTCCATGTGCGGCAGGCCCAGCGCCGCGGCGGCGCGGCGCACGCTGTCCACGCACGCGGGCGCGAACACGCAGGGCTCGAACTTCACCACCTGGCTGATCGCCACTTCCACCGCGCCGCGTTCGGCAATCTTCGCAAACGACGTACGCATGGTGGCATCCATGCGGTCCAGCCCTTCCTGCGAGAGGTTGCGCAGGTCCACGGAGAAGTCGACCCGGCCCGGAATCACGTTGCGTGAGTTGGGCGTGACCTGCACATAGCCCACCGTGCCGCGCCCGTGCGGGGCCTCGGCCACGGCGATGCGGTTGACCTCGTCGATCATGCGTGCCGCCGCCAGCATGGCGTCGCGGCGCAGCGCCAGCGGCGTGGGGCCGGCGTGGGCGTCCATGCCGGTCACGGTCACGTCATACCATTGCTGGCCGAGCGCGCCGGAGACCACGCCGATCGGCAGCCCGACGGCTTCCAGCACCGGCCCCTGCTCGATGTGCGCCTCGAAATAGGCCGCGAACATGCCGCCCGGCACTTCGCCCACGCGCTGCTCACCGCGGTAGCCGATCTGCGCCAGTGCCTCGCCCACGCTGATGCCGTCCAGGTCGCGCTGGGCGCGAATGAACTCCGCCTCGAACACGCCGGCAAAGGCGCCCGAGCCCATCATCACCGGCGTGAAGCGGGTGCCCTCCTCGTTGGTCCAGAACGCCAGTTCCAGCGGCGCGCGGGTGACCATGCCCAGGTCGTTGAGCGTGCGCATGACCTCCAGGCCCGCCAGCACGCCGAAGTTGCCGTCGAACTTGCCGCCCGAGGGCTGGGTGTCGATATGGCTGCCGGTGGCCACCGCCGCCGCATTGGGATCGCTGCCGGCGCGGCGCGCGAATACGTTGCCCACCTCGTCGGTGCGCACCTCGAGCCCGGCCTCGCGGCACCAGCCGACCACCAGGTCGCGGCCCTGGCGGTCCAGCTCGGTCAGCGCGATGCGGCACACGCCGCCCTTGGGCGTGGCGCCGATCTGCGCGAGGTCCATCAGCGATTGCCACAGGCGTGCTGCGTTGATGCGGGGAAGGTGTTGCTGGTCCATGTCGGGAAGCCGGTTGGTTGGGAATCAGACGGGGAAGTCAGATGGGGAAGTCAGCAAAAAGCAGGCCATGGAGAGAACGCTCGCGGGCCGACATGCGCGGACGACCACTGGCACATGACTTGCTTAACTGGTCTCGTCTCCCCTTCCCCCACCCAGGAGCTTTGCCCGTGACCGTTTTCTCTTCCGACTCCGTAAGAAGCGTGAAACCCGGCCTGAAGTCCATCGCCGCCGCTGCCGCGATCACCGCCGTCTCGATCCTCGCCTTGCCGGGTACCGCGATGGCAGAGAAGGTGCTGCGCATCGGCATGACCGCCGCCGACATCCCGCGCACGCTGGGCCAGCCCGACCAGGGCTTCGAAGGCAACCGCTTCACCGGCATCCCGATGTATGACGGGCTGACCCAGTGGGACCTGTCCAAGGGCAACGGCCCCAGCCTGCTGATTGCGGACCTGGCCACGGAATGGAAGGTCGATGCCAAGGACAAGACCAAGTGGATCTTCAAGCTGCGTCCCGGCGTGAAGTTCCATGACGGCTCACCGTTCAACGCCGATGCCGTGGTGTGGAACGTGGGCAAGGTGCTGGACAAGACCGCCAGGCAGTTCGATCCCAGCCAGGTTGGCGTGACCGCCTCGCGCATGCCGACGCTGCGCTCGGCCAGGAAAATCGACGACCTCACGGTGGAACTCGTCACGTCGGAGCCGGACTCCTTCCTGCCGTACAACCTGAGCAACCTGTTCATGGCGTCGCCCACGCAATGGGACAAGAAGCTGGCCGCCGTGCCGGCCTCGGTGACCGATGCCGCCGAGCGCTCCAAGCAAGCCTGGGTGGCCTTTGCCGCGGATGCTTCCGGCACCGGCCCCTTCAAGATGAGCCGCTTCGTGCCGCGCGAGCGGCTGGAGATGGTGAAGAACGCGCAGTACTGGGACGCCAGGCGCGTGCCCAAGATCGACAAGGTGGTGATGCAGCCGATGCCCGAGGCCAACGCCCGCACCGCCGCGCTGCTGTCAGGCCAGGTCGACTGGATCGAGGCACCGGCCCCGGATGCCGTGGCGCAGATCAAGAGCCGCGGCTTTGAGGTCTACGCCAATGCCCAGCCGCATATGTGGCCGTGGCAGTTGTCGTTCGCGCCGGGATCTCCCTGGCTCGACAAGCGCGTGCGCCAGGCGGCCAACCTGTGCGTGAACCGCGAAGGCCTGAAGACCTTGCTGGGCGGCTACATGGCCGAATCCAAGGGCATTGTCGAGAAGGGCAACCCGTGGTGGGGCAATCCGACGTTCGATATCAAGTACGACGCCAACGCCGCGCGCAAGCTGATGCAGGAAGCCGGTTACTCGGCCGCCAAGCCGATGAAGGTGAAGGTGCAGGTCTCGGCCTCGGGCTCCGGCCAGATGCAGCCGCTGCCAATGAACGAGTATGTGCAGCAGAACCTGAAAGAGTGCTTCATCGACGTCGACTTCGACGTGGTCGAGTGGAACACGCTGTTCACCAACTGGCGCATTGGCGCGAAGGACCCCAGCGCGCACGGCGCCAACGCCATCAACGTGAGTTTTGCGGCGATGGACCCGTTCTTCGCCATGGTCCGCTTTGTCAGCACCAAGACCCAGCCGCCGGTCTCCAACAACTGGGGCTACTTCGGCAATGCGGAGTTCGACAAGCTGATCGAGACGGCACGCACGTCCTTTGACGAGAAGGCGCGCGACACGGCGCTGGCCAAGCTGCATGCCCGCATCGTGGAAGAAGCGCCCTTCGTGCTGATTGCCCATGACGTAGGCCCGCGCGCGATCGCCAAGAAGGTCAAGGGCGTGGTGCAGCCGCAGAGCTGGTTTATCGACATCGCCACCATGTCGATGGACTGAGCCGCGCACTAAGCGGCCAGCGCGCGTGGCCGGTCCCGGGCCGGCCACGCGAGAGCGCAATCCAGAAGATGCCCGGCCGGCATGCATCGGCCGGGCTCCCCGAGAAACCCCGGCAGGCGCCGCTTGCCTGCCCTCCCGGCTACGATCATGTTCTACCTGCTGCGCCGCGTCGTCTACGCGATCCCCATCCTGCTCGGGGTCGCCCTGCTCTGCTTCTCGCTGGTCCATATCGCGCCCGGCGACCCGCTGGTGTCGGTGCTGCCGCCCGATGCCTCCGAGGACCTGCGCCGCCAGCTCACCGCGCTCTACGGCTTCGATAAGCCCTTCCTCGAACAATTCCTGCACTGGCTCACCCGCGCGCTGCACGGCGACCTGGGCACCTCCATCGCCACCAACCGCCCGGTGATGAGCGAGGTGATGACGGCGGTGATCAACTCGGTACGGCTGGCCGCGGTGGCCACGCTGATCGGCTTTACCTTCGGCTGCCTGTTCGGTTTCGTGGCGGGCTACTTCCGCGATTCCGCGGCGGACCGCACGGCCTCCTTCCTGTCCGTCTTCGGCGTGAGCATGCCGCACTACTGGCTGGGCATGGTGCTGGTGATCGTGTTCTCCGTATTCCTCGGCTGGCTGCCCGCCACGGGCGCCGGCCCCGGCGGCTCGGGCGACTGGGCATGGAACTGGGAACATATCCAATACATGGTGCTGCCGGCGGTGACGATGTCGGTGATCCCGATGGGCATCGTGGCGCGCACCATCCGCGCGCTCGTGGCTGAAATCCTCGCCAATGAATTCATTGTCGGCCTGAAGGCGCGTGGCTTGTCGGAGCTCGCGGTGTTCCGCCATGTGCTGAAGAACGTGGCGCCCACCGCGCTGTCGGTGATGGGCCTGCAGCTCGGTTACCTGCTGGGCGGCTCGATCCTGATCGAGACCGTGTTCTCCTGGCCCGGCACGGGCTTCCTGCTCAACTCGGCGATCTTCCAGCGCGACTTTCCGCTGTTGCAGGGAACCATCCTCGTGCTCGCCGTGTTCTTCGTGCTGCTGAACCTGCTGGTCGATGCGTTGCAGACCTTGTTCGATCCGCGCATCCAGCGCAACTGACGCCATCAAGGAAACCCGGGAACCCCCATGGAAATGACGTTGAAAAAACCCGCCCTTGTGCCCGTCGTGCAGCGCTCGCCCGGCTACTGGACCACGGTGGGCAAGCGCCTGCTGCGCAACAAGCTGGCCATGCTGGCCGCGCTGATCTTGCTGGCGCTGGTGCTGATGGCGATCTTCGCGCCCGTGCTGATGCCGGCCGATCCGTACGCGGCCTCGATCATGAAGCGCCTCAAGCCGATCGGCACGGAGCACTACCTGCTCGGCACCGACGAACTGGGACGCGACCTGCTCTCCCGCCTGATGCTGGGTGCGCGGCTGTCGCTGTTCATGGGCATCACGCCGGTGCTGATCGCCTTTGTGATCGGCAGCGCGCTGGGCATTGTCGCGGGCTATGCCGGCGGCTGGACCAATACCGTGATCATGCGGCTGGTCGACATCCTCTACGCCTTCCCCTCGGTGCTGCTGGCCATCGCGCTGTCGGGCACGCTGGGCGCGGGCGTGGGCAATGCGCTGCTGTCGCTCACCATCGTGTTCGTGCCGCAGATCGTGCGCGTGGCGGAGAGCGTGACCACGCAGGTGCGCAACCGCGAGTTCGTCGATGCGGCGCGCGCCTCCGGCGCTTCGTCGCTGACCATCGTGCGCGCCCACGTGCTCAACAACGTGCTGGGACCGATCTTTGTCTATGCCACCAGCCTGATCTCGGTGTCGATGATCCTGGCCTCGGGCCTGTCCTTCCTGGGTCTCGGCGTCAAGCCGCCCGAGCCGGAATGGGGCCTGATGCTCAACACGCTGCGCACCGCCATCTATACGCAGCCGCTGGTTGCCGCCCTGCCCGGAGCCATGATCTTCCTGACCTCGATCTCCTTCAACCTGCTCGCCGATGGCATTCGCTCGGCGATGGAAATCAAGGATTGATGCCATGCTGGAAACCTTGCCCGATGCCCTGGCCAACACCGATGTCGGCGGCCCCGCGCAGCCGCTGGTGATCGCGCGCGACCTGATCAAGCACTTCCCGCTCAAATCGAAGCTCCCCTGGCGCAGCGGCGGCGAAGTCCGCGCCGTCGACGGCGTGAGCTTCGAAGTGAGGAAAGGCGAAACGCTGGGCGTGGTCGGCGAATCCGGCTGCGGCAAGTCCACCACCGCGCGGCTGCTGATGCAGCTGATCGAGCAGAACAGCGGCGAGCTGATTTTCGATGCGCTGGGGGTGGGATCGGCGCAGTTGCCCATGAAACGCTACCGCAGCCAGGTGCAGATGGTGTTCCAGGACAGCTACTCCTCGCTCAATCCGCGCCTGACCATCGAGGAATCCATCGCCTTTACCGCGCGCGTGCACGGCATCGACGCGGCCGAAGCCAGCGCGCGGGCGCGGGCCCTGCTGGATCGCGTAGGCCTGGAGCCAACGCGCTTTGCCGGGCGCTATCCGCACGAGCTATCGGGCGGGCAACGCCAGCGGGTGAATATCGCGCGGGCACTGGTGCTGCGCCCGCGCCTGGTGATCCTCGATGAAGCGGTGTCGGCGCTGGACAAATCGGTGGAGGCGCAGGTGCTCAACCTGCTGCTCGACCTCAAGGCCGAGTTCGACCTCACCTACGTCTTCATCAGCCACGACCTGAACGTGATCCGCTACCTGTGCGACCGCGTGATGGTGATGTACCTGGGCAAGGTGGTAGAGGTGGGCGACACCGAAACCCTCTACGCCAACCCCGCGCATCCCTACACGCGTGCGCTGCTGGCCTCGATGCCGGCGATGGACCCGGATCACCGCACACAGGTCGCGCCGCTCGCGGGAGACCCGCCCAACCCGATCAACCCGCCATCCGGCTGCAGCTTCCATCCGCGCTGCGCCATGGCGGAGGACGTTTGCTCGCGCCGTGCGCCGCGGTTGTCCGACGCGCTGGCGGGGCATCCGGTGGCCTGCCTGATGGCTAACGCGGACGGCGGCCACAGCCGGCAGATGCCCGCGGCCGCCAGCCCGCTCGTTGCAACGCTCTGAGGGCCAAATCGTGAAAGCACCCGTGAATGCACCCGTGAACACACCCGTGACTGCACCCCTGACTGCACCCAACCCCAGTACAGAACAGCAGGCAGCCGCCCCCATGGTGTCGGTGCGCGACCTGCGCGTGACCTTCTCCGGCGGCGGCAAGACCATTCGCGCCGTCAACGGCGTGTCGCTCCAGGTGGCGCCGGGTGAGACGCTCGCCCTGATCGGCGAATCCGGTTCCGGCAAGAGCGTGACGCTGCGCGCGTTGATGCGCCTGCATCCGCCGCGCCGCACCCGCATGGAAGGCGAGATCCGCATCGATGGCACCGACGTCACCGCCCTCGATGGCCGCGGCCTCGCCCGCCTGCGCGGCGGCAAGGTGGCGATGGTGTTCCAGGAACCGTTGCTGGCGCTGGACCCGGTCTACACGATCGGCCAGCAGATCATCGAATGCATCCGCACCCACGACCGCGTCAGCGCCGCCGAGGCGCGCCAGCGTGCGCTGCGCGCGCTGGAGTCCGTGCGCATTCCCAGCCCGCAGCGGCGCCTGGCGGCCTATCCGCACGAGATGTCCGGCGGCATGCGCCAGCGCGCCATGATCGCGCTGGCGCTGTCGGCCAACCCCAAGGTCCTGCTGGCCGACGAGCCCACCACCGCGCTGGACGCCACCGTGCAGATCCAGGTGCTGATCCTGCTGCGCGAGCTGCAGCGCGAGCTTGGCCTGTCGATCGTGTTCGTCACCCATGACATCGGCGCGGCCGTGGAGATCGCCGACCGCGTTGCCGTGATGTACGGCGGGCGCATCGTCGAGGAAGGCCCGATCCGCACCATCCTGCGCGCCGCGCGCCATCCCTATACGATGGCGCTGTTGCAAAGCCGCCAGCACGGCATGGACCGCGGCCAGCGGCTGCAGACCATCGCCGGCTCGCCACCCGACCTGTCCGCGCTGCCGCCCGGCTGCAGCTTTGCACCGCGCTGCCCGCACGCGCGTGCGCAATGCCTGGAGGCGGTGCCGCAGGCCACCGCGCTGGGTGGCGGGCATAGCGTGAGCTGCGTGCTGGCCAATGAGCCGGTCGCCGCCGAAGCCCTGGCGTAAGCCTCATAGACTCGTCGTGACGGCAAGGCGTGCCGCCGCGCGCCGTGCATTCCGTGCCAATATCGCCTTTACTGATTGCTACCCTCATTGCCAACCGCATCCATGAACCTGGCCAGCCACCCCTCCCACGCCTTCCTGCCCTACCCGAGTGCGCCCGTCGCCAACGCGCCAGGCGGGCCGCTTGCCGGCCTGACCTTCGCCGCCAAGGATCTGTTCGACGTGGCCGGCTACCCGACCGGCGGCGGCAACCCCCATGTGCTGGCCATGTCGGGCATCAAGTCCACCACCGCGCCCACCGTGCAGCGGCTGCTGGATGCCGGCGCGGCCTTCGTCGGCAAGACCCATACGGATGAGCTGGCGTTCTCGATGAACGGCAAGAACGCCCACTACGGCGCGCCTGTGAACGGCGCGGCGCCGGGGCGCATCACCGGCGGCTCGTCCTCCGGCTCGGCCTCGGCGGTATCCAACCAGCTCTGCGATTTCGCGCTCGGCACCGACACCGGCGGCTCGGTGCGCGCGCCGGCCAGCCACTGCGGGCTGTTCGGCATCCGCCCCACCTTTGGGCGGATCTCGCTGGCGCAAACCCTGGCGCTGTGCAACAGCTTCGACACCTGCGGCTTCTTCGCGCGCGACATCGGCACCTTCGCCCGCGTGGCCGACGTGCTGCTCGGCAGCGACGCGCAAGCCCTGCCGGCCGGAGCCCGCCTGCTGCTGGCCGAAGACCTGTTCCGCATGCCCACCGCGCCTGCGCTGGATGCACTGCTGCCGGTAGTCGGCCAGATCGAAGCCGCCTTCGGCAAGGCCACGCCCGTCACGGTGGCGGACCGCCCGCTGGAAGACATCTGGTGGGCCTTCCGCTATGTCCAGGGCTGGGAAGCCTGGCAGACCGACGGCGCCATGATCGAGCAATACGGCCTGCAACTCGGCCCCGACGTGGCCGCGCGGTTTGCGTTCTCCAAGGGCGTCACCGAAGCGCAGTTCGAAGCCTCCAGCGCCATTCGCCGCGCCTTTACCGCGCATCTGGCGGCACTGCTCGGCAACGACGGCATCCTGATCCTGCCCACCATGCCCGACATCGCCCCGCTGTCCGACGCCGCCGGCGAAGAGCTGGAAACCTACCGCAACCTGTCCGCGCAAACGCTTTGCCTGGCGCCGCTGTCAGGCTTCCCGCACCTGAGCCTGCCGCTGGCCGGCCGCGCGGGCGCACCGCTGGGCATCTCGCTGATGGGCCCGGCCGGCAGCGACCGCAGCCTGATTGCATTTGCCGAAAAGCTGGTCGCCGCGCTAAGCTGAACGACCACCCCGATTCCCCCAGGAGAGCCTGAATGGCCCAGATCCGTATTACCGCCGGCGGCTACCAGTTCGTCGCCGAAACCCATCCCGACGCCCCGCTCACCGTCGCCGCCTTCACCAAGCTGCTGCCCTACCGGCAAAAGCTGATCCACGTGCGCTGGAGCGGCGAAGGCTGCTGGATCCCGCTGGGCGAGTTCAAGCTGGGCGTGGATTTCGAGAACCACACCAGCCATCCTTCGGTCGGCGACATCCTGTTTTACCCGGGCGGCTACAGCGAGACCGAGATCATCCTGGCGTATGGCAGCTGCTGCTTCGCCAGCAAGATGGGCCAGCTCGCGGGCAACCATTTCCTGACGATCGTGGAAGGCAAGGAGAACCTGCGCGCGCTGGGCACCAAGGTGCTGTGGGAAGGGGCGCAGGATGTGAGTTTTGAGTTGATGTAGGGATGGCGGCGGCAGCCCCAGCGTGCTGACAAACCAGCGGCCTCAATCGAAGCCGCCGAACAGGCCAAAGCCGCTCGCCGCGACGATGGCTGTCACTCCCTCTCCCCTCAGGGCTTGGGTGTGCCCACATTTTTTGAACAACTAGCTGTTCTCCCTACACCCATCTCCACCGGACAGCTATTCATCCT
>NZ_JBIUHC010000130.1:0-28886 GCF_044627735.1 Cupriavidus sp. CuC1
GGGAACAACATGCAACTGTGAAACTGAATCAAACCAATCTCGATTGACACGGGGAGTCATATCAGCTAGGAGCCACTTGAAGCGGGGCCAATGGTTTTATGCGGCACGCAGGCGTATCGAGCGAGCGCCCTCTCCCCCGACCCCTCATCCGCTGCGCGGGCGAGGGGAGCAAACCGGCGGCATCCGTCGAAGCCGACGAGTGCGCCAACGCCGCTTGAAATGACGACGGCAGTTACTCCCTCTCCCCTCAGAGCAAACCAAAGCAAGACATCAAGTAGTTGGCAGGTCCCAAAAAATACAAAAGGAGACACAACGTGCAAGCATCAGCCTGCCCGCGACGCGCGAGCTCGCTTCTCACCATGCGCCATGCATTCCGCCTCGTGCTGGCAATCACGGTAGCGCTGAGCGTTGCCACCCAGGCCCACGCCGCCGACCCCGCCGCACGCTG
This sequence comes from Cupriavidus sp. CuC1, assembly GCF_044627735.1. NCBI lineage: Bacteria > Pseudomonadati > Pseudomonadota > Betaproteobacteria > Burkholderiales > Burkholderiaceae > Cupriavidus > Cupriavidus sp. CuC1. The sequence goes on from NZ_JBIUHC010000130.1 coordinate 449, forward strand.
GGTAGTGCCCTACACCGCCGGCGGCGGCAGCGACCTGGCCACGCGCATCGTCGCGCAGAAGATCGCGCCGGCCATGCACCAGAACTTCGTGGTGGACAACAAGCCGGGCGGCGCCACCATCCTGGCGCAGGACGTGGCCAAGGCGCGCGCCGACGGCGCCACGCTGCTGACAGCCGGGCAGGGCACGCTGGTACTTAACCCAGCGCTGTATCGCAAGCTGCCCTATGACGCTGCCAAGGATTTCACGCTGGTGACCTCGCTGGTGAAGCTGCCCGTGGTGCTGGTAGCCAACCCGGCCTTGCCGATGAAGACCTTGCCTGAGTTCATCGCGTGGCTGAAAGCGGGGCAGGGCAAGGCTACCTATGCCTCTGTCGGCACCGGCAGCCCGCACCACCTGAGCGCCGAGCTGCTGCTCGACCGCGTGCAGGCTAGCGCCGTCCACGCCCCGTACAAGGGCACGCCGCCCGCGCTGCAGGATGTGGCGGGCGGACAGGTCGACTTCATGATGGCCGATCTCTCGGCCGCGGTGCCGTTGATCCGCGCCGGCCGCCTGCGCGCCATCGCGCTGCCCGCGGAGCTGCGCTCGGCGGTGCTGCCGGATGTGCCGACCTTTGCCGAGGCTGGGCTGCCCGGGTTCACGGCGTTTGCGTGGCGGGGCGTGGTGGTGCCGGCCGGCACGCCGCCGGCCTCTGTTGACAAGCTCAACGCGGCCATTGCAGCGGCGCTGAAGGACCCGGCGGTGGTCAGGCAGATGCAAGAGCTTGGACTTGAGCCCATGGGCGACAGCCGGGCGGGCTTTGCCGAGTTCGTAACCCGTGAGCGCGCCAAATGGGGCGCCTTGATCCGCGCGCACAAGATCGAGCTGGATTTGAGTTGACTTCGACCGCGCGCGCAAGGTTGCCACCTAAGACGCGCTGCGCGCCGCCGGCGGCGAGACCATCGCTGCCTGCACGCGGTTCGCAATGTCCTGCAGCGGGCCGACGAAGCGCTTGACCGCCTCTTCCTCGCTCAAGGCGCGCGCGAGATACACCACATTGAGGCTGCCGCGCACGCGGTCCGCGTGCCGGATCGGCACGGCGACCGCGCCGATCTTGCGCTGCTCCAGCCAGTCGCCGCGATTCGACCCAAAGCCATCCGCGCGCACGCGCTCGACCAGCTTGCGGACATAGGCGGCGTTGTTGGCCAGCGCCGCCTGCTCATCGCCGCCGCCGCCTGAGCGCAGCAGGTTGAGCATGTCCTCCCGTTCCCCGTCGCCGCAAAACGCAAAATAGGCCCGTCCGGCGGCTGTCGACAGCATCGGCAGGCGCCGCCCCACCATCGCGCGGTGAAAGGACAGCGGGCTGAAGCGGTGCGTGGTCTCGCGAATGATCATGGCGTCGCCGTCGGGCGTCGTCAGGTCCGACGGCCACAGCACGCGCTGCAGCAGCTCGCCCATCAGCGGCGCGGCGATGGTGGAAATCCACTCATCGTCATTGAAGCCTTCGCTCAAGGCCCTGACCTGCAGCGTCAGGCGATAGCTGTCGTCCGACTCGCTGCGCCGCACGAAACCTTCCGCGATCAGCGTCTCCAGCAGGCGCCTGACCGTGGTGCGGTGCAGCCCGGTCAACTCGCTCAGTTGCAGGGCGGTGCCGCGCCCGCTTTCCATCCGGTTCAGCGCCTTGAGCACGTCCAGCCCGCGGGTAAGGCCGCGCACGCTGGCGTAGGGCGAGGTTCGGCTGGCGGGCATAAAAAGTCCTTTTAAATCAACGTTGTGCACTCCTTGCACATTCTGTTCGTTTTTTTGTCGCGGCGCAATCGGGTCTCTACACTGCGCAGTACTACTTAAACGCGCACTGACGAAGGAGACACCATGTCGAACGCCGCCACCAGCCTCAAGCCCGCCCAGTCCAGCCAGCCCAGCCTGCCGTTCCAGAGCATCTGGGCAGAGCTGCGCGGCGTGTCCTTCAGCCAGGGCTGGCTGGATGCCAAGGGCATCCGCACCCGTTACCTGCACGCTGGCAGCAATGACAAGCCGGCCCTGATCCTGCTGCACGGCGTCGGCGGCCACGCCGAGGCCTACGTGCGCAACCTGCAGTCGCATGCCGAGCATTTCAACGTGTGGGCCATCGACATGATCGGCCACGGCTGGACCGACAAGCCGGCCGGCGGCCGGGAGATCCCGGACTATGTGGACCACGTGATCCGCGTGATGGATACCCTTGGCATCGCGCGCGCCTCGTTCAGCGGGGAATCGCTGGGCGGCTGGGTGGCCTCGCGCCTCGCCATTGACCATCCCGAGCGGGTGGAGCGGCTGGTACTGAACACGGCCGGCGGCTCGCAGGCCGACCCGGTGGTGATGGAACGCCTCAAGACGCTGTCCATGCGCGCCGTGGAAGAGCCGGGCTGGGACTTCATCAAGGCGCGCGTGGAATGGCTGATGGCCGACAAGAGCAAGGCCTTCGACGACCTGATCGCCACCCGCCAGGCGATCTACGCGCAGCCCGGCATGGTCGACGCCCAGCGCGACAACATGGTGCTGCAGGACATGGAAACGCGCCAGCGCAACATCCTTCGCGCCGAGCACTACGGCCGCATCCAGGCGCCCACGCTGGTGCTGTGGACCTCCGATGACCCGACCGCGGATGTCTCGGAAGGCCGCCGCATCGCCACCATGATCCCCGGCGCGCTGTTCACGGTGATGGACGGCTGCGGGCACTGGCCGCAGTTCGAGGATGCCGCCACCTTCAACCGTATCCACCTGAACTTCCTGCTCGGCAACGCCGTGCCCGAAGCGACCACGGTGTAAGCCGGGCGAATCCGGCAGTTACGGCAAATACAGCCAATACGGCACAAGCAGGAGAGAGGAGACATGAACAACGCCATCGAGATGGTGGGCGCAGACGCTCGTCCGCAAGATCTGAACACCGACGTCGCCATCATCGGCGCCGGCCCCGTCGGGCTGATGATCGCCAATATCCTTGGCCTGCAGGGCGTGCGCGTCGTGCTGGTCGAGAAGCTGGACCAGATCATCGACTACCCCCGCGCCATCGGCCTGGATGACGAGGCCCTGCGGGTGTTCCAGTCGGTCGGCCTGGCCGATGCACTGCTGCCGCATACCACGCCGCACCACTGGATGCGCTTTGTCACGCACACCGGCCGCTGCTTTGCGTCGATCGAGCCGCGCACCGACGAGTTCGGCTGGTCCCGCCGCAATGCCTTTATCCAGCCGCTGGCGGACCGGATCCTGTACGAGGGGCTGCAGCGGTTTCCCCATGTGCAGGTGCTGTTCGGCCACGGCGTGTCGGGCTTCACGCAGGACGAACACGGCGTGACGATCCGCGCGGAGGACGCGCTCGGGCGCGTCACTTCGATCCGCGCCGGCTACCTGGCCGGCTGCGATGGCGGCAACAGCGTCGTGCGGCGCACGCTGGACGTGCCTTTCGAAGGCCGCACCAAGCCCAACCAGTGGATCGTGGTGGACGTGCGCAACGACCCGATCGGCACGCCGCATATCTACATGCATTGCGACCCGACGCGCCCCTATGTGTCGGCCGCGCTGCCCCACGGGATCCGCCGCTTCGAGTTCATGGTCATGCCCGGCGAGACGGAGCAAGCGCTGTCCCGGCCGGAGAACCTCGCCGCGCTGATCCGCAAGGTGGTGGCCGATCCGGACAAGGTCGACTACATCCGCAAGCGCGTCTATACGCACAACGCTCGGCTGGCGCGGACGTTCCGCGTCAAGCGCGTGCTGCTGGCGGGCGACGCCGCGCACATCATGCCGGTCTGGCAGGGGCAGGGCTACAACAGCGGCATCCGCGACGCGAGCAACCTGGGCTGGAAGCTGGCGATGGTGGTCAAGGGCGTGGCGCAGGACTGCCTGCTGGATACCTACGGCATGGAGCGCCGCGCCCATGCGCGTTCGATGATTCACCTGTCCGAGGTGGCGGGCGACATCTTCGCGCCGGCCAGCCGCTTCGGGGCATCGCTGCGCGACGGGCTGACCCGTGTGCTGAACGTGTTTCCCTCGGTCAAGCAGTATTTCGTGGAGATGCGCTTCAAGCCCATGCCGCGCTACGAATCGGGCGTGGTGCTGCTGCCCGAGCGCCAGGGTGACGATCCGTTCCTCGCGCGCCTGCTGGAACGCTGCGGCAACTCGCCGCTGGGACGCATGCTGGGCCTGATGAGCGAGAAGCGGGATTCGCTGGTTGGCCGGCTCGTCCACGGCCGCGACCCCGCCGGCGGCTCGCCGGTTGGGCGCATGTTCATCCAGCCGATGGTGCGGACCGAGGAAGGCGATACCGTGCGCCTGGACGACGTCATCGGCAATCGCTTCGCCATCATCGCGTGGGGTGCGGACCCAACCTTCGGCCTGACGCCGCAAGCGCGCGCCGTCTGGGAAAAGCTCGGCGCCTGCTTCGTCATGGCCAAGCCCGATACGCAGCTTGCCTATCGCGACGACGTGCCGGAAGGGGTGATCGCCATCGGCGATGCCGCCGGGTGTCTCAAGGAATGGTTCGGCAAACTGCCGGACTCCGTGGTGCTGCTGCGCCCCGACCGCTTTATCGCCGGCATGTGCTCGCCGCAGCAGGTGTCCGACGCCATCCACGCGCTGGCCGGCAAGCTCGCCCTGGCCGATGTGTCGGGGTCAGCCTGCGCTGCGCCGGGCGCCCTGCCGGCGCAGCCAGGGACGGCGCCGGTAGGCGACCGCGCCATCGCCTTTGCACGGGGAGCCTGACATGCCGATGCATCTCGAATGCCTGTCCCACACGCCGCTGCACGGCTACCACGACCCGGCTCCGGAGATCGTGGCCGAAGTGGAGCGCGTGCAGGCCGCGGCGCGCGCTCGCGTGCAAGCCTTTGCGCCGGAGCTGGTGGTGGTCTTTGCTCCGGATCATTTCAATGGCTTCTTTTACGACGTGATGCCGCAGTTCTGCGTCGGGGTTGCGGCCAGCGCCATTGGCGACTTCAAGAGCCTGGCGGGGCCGCTCGACGTGCCGCGCGACACCGCCCTGGCCATGGCCCAGGCCGTGCTGGACCGCGACGTGGATGTGGCTGTGTCGTACCGCATGCAGGTGGATCACGGCTGCGCGCAGGCGCTGGAAGTGTTGCTGGGCGGGCTGGACGTTTGCCCGGTCATCCCCGTCTTCATCAACTCGGTGGCGCCGCCCATGGCGACGTGCCGGCGCGCGCGGCTGCTTGGCGACGCCATCGGCAGCTTCCTGCAGGGCCTCGGCAAGCGCGTGCTGGTGGTGGGCTCGGGCGGCATCTCGCACGAGCCGCCCGTGCCGGAAATCGCTTCGGCCAACGCGGAGGTCGCCGAGCGCTTGATCGCCGGGCGCAACCCGCCGCCGGAATCGCGTGCCGCCCGCCAGGCGCGTACCGTGGCGGCCGCGCAGGCCTTCACCGCCGGCGATAGCCCCCTGCATCCGCTCAACCCGGCATGGGACCGCGCCTTCCTGGAACGGCTGGCCTGCGGCAACCTCGCAGCGGTGGATGCCATGCGCAATGGCGACATCACGCGCGACGCCGGCAAGTCGGCGCACGAGATCCGTACCTGGATCGCCGCGTTTGGCGCGCTAGCTGCTGCCGGGCCCTACGTGGCATCGATCGAGTACTACCGGCCTATCGATGAATGGATCGCGGGCTTCGGCGTGATGCAGGCACAGCCCGTCGCCGCGCGCGTATAACGCAACAAGGACCCAACCATGTCAAACCAGGAAATGACCCTTGCGCTCGCCAGACGGTTGCGCGAGGCAGAGCAGGCTCGCACGCCGATCGAGCCGCTGCGGGGCGAGATCCCGCCCGGCGATGCGGCGATGGCCTATGCCATCCAGCGTGCCAATGTCGATGCGTGGCGCGCCCAGGGCCGGCGCGTGGTTGGCCGCAAGATCGGCCTGACCTCTCCTGCGGTGCAGCGCCAGCTTGGCGTGGACCAGCCGGACTTTGGCACCCTGTTCGCCGACATGGTCTTTGGCGACGACGAGCCGATTCCCGTCGCACGCACCCTGCAGCCGAAGGCCGAAGCCGAGGTCGCGCTGGTGCTCGGCCGCGATGTCACGGCCGAGGACGCCACGCTGGTCGACCTCATCAATGCCGTCGCCTACGTGCTGCCCGCGATTGAAGTGGTCGGCAGCCGCATCCGCAACTGGGATATCTCGTACGTGGATACCGTGGCCGACAACGCCTCCAGCGCTCTGGTGGTGCTGGGCGCGGTGCCCGTGCCGCTGGCCGGCCTGGACCTGAAGACCGTGAAGATGGAGATGCTGCGCGACGACGAGCGCGTCTCCACGGGTTCGGGCGCGGATTGCCTTGGGCATCCGCTCAACGCGGCAGTCTGGCTGGCGCGCAAGCTGGCCTCGCTGGGCGACCCGCTGCGTGCCGGCGACCTGATCCTGACCGGTGCGCTGGGTCCGATGGTGGCCGCGCAGCCCGGGCAGTGCTTCGAGGCCCGCATCAGCGGCATCGGCAGTGTGCGGGCACGGTTCGCACCGGACTGAGGCACGGCGCATCAAGCTGTTTCACCGCATTAGAAATACACAAGGAGACAACATGCACACCACACAATCCATCCTCGCAGGCGCACTGCTCGTGACCGCCGGCGTGCTTGGCGGCGCCCCCGTCCATGCCGACACCTTCCCCAGCCACCCGCTGACCATCGTGGTGCCGTTCCCCGCGGGCGGCGTGACCGACATGATTGCGCGCCAGATGGCGCAGCAGATGCAGGCCGGTCTTGGCAAGCCGGTGGTGGTCGAGAACCGGCCCGGCGGTGGCGGCCAGATCGCGGCGCAATCGGTCAAGCGCGCCGACGCGGATGGCTACACGATGTTCGTGGCCGCCACGGAGATGTTCGCGATCAATCCCGGCCTGTACCGCAATTTCTCGTACGACCCGTTGAAGGACTTCAAGCCGGTGACGGCGCTGGCGGCGTCGCCGCTGGTGCTGGTGGTGCCGCAGGGCAGCCCGGTCAATTCCGTCAAGGACCTGGTGGCGCTGTCCAAGAGCAAGCCGAACGGCGTGAACTATGCCTCGCAGGGGATCGGCTCGATCGGCCACCTGCTGGGCGGCCTGTTTGCCGACAAGGCCGGCGGGCACATGACGCATGTGGCCTACAAGGGCTCGGCCCCGGCTTTGCAGGATGTCATGGCAGGGCAGGTCGACATGATGTTCGACCCGGTGATCACCACCTCGCCGCTGATCAAGGGCGGCAAGGTCAAGCCGCTGGCCATCGCCGCGCCGCGCCGCTCGCCATCGCTGCCGGATGTGCGCACGCTTGCGGAGCTGGGCATCGGTGGGCTGGATGCCGGCGTCTGGTTCGGCATGGTGGTCAAGGCCGGCACGCCCGATGCCATCGTCGCGCGCCTCAACGAGGCGGCCGTCCAGGCCTTGAAGGCGCCCGAGGTAACCAAGCGCTTTGCCGACCAGGGCCTCGAAGCGCTGCCCATGACGCCACAGCAGTTCGGCGCCTTCCTCAACAGTGAAAGCACGCGCTGGGCCCCGCTGGTCAAGGCCAGCGGCGCCAGCGTGGAATGACGCAAGAGATCGAACAGGAGAGATCCATGACCCGCAAACTGAAAGCCGCCATCATCGGTTCCGGCAATATCGGCACCGACCTGATGATCAAGATCCTGCGCCACGGCGCGCATATCGAGATGGGCGCGATGGTCGGCATCGACCCGGCATCGGACGGCCTGGCGCGCGCCGCGCGCCTCGGCGTGGCGACCACCCACGAAGGCGTGGAAGGGCTCACGCGCCTGCCCGTGTTTGGCGATATCGACGTGGTGTTCGATGCCACCAGCGCCGGCGCGCACGTGAAGAACGATGCGTTCCTGCGCGGCCTGCGCCCGTCGCTGCGCATGATCGACCTGACGCCGGCGGCCATCGGCCCCTACTGCATCCCGGTGGTCAACGGCGACGCACACCTGGACGCGCATAACGTCAACATGGTCACCTGCGGCGGGCAGGCCACCATCCCCATGGTGGCGGCCGTATCGCGGGTGGCGCCGGTGCTGTATGCCGAGATCGTTGCCAGCATCTCCAGCAAGAGCGCGGGCCCCGGCACGCGCGCCAACATCGACGAATTCACCGAGACCACTTCCAAGGCGATCGAAGCGATCGGCGGGGCCAGGAAGGGCAAGGCCATCATCGTGCTCAACCCGGCCGAGCCGCCGCTGATCATGCGCGACACGGTGTATTGCCTGAGCGAGACGGCGGACGAAGACGCCATCGCCGCGTCGATCGAGGCCATGGCCGCCGAGGTGCAGCAGTATGTGCCCGGCTATCGCCTCAAGCAGAAGGTGCAGTTCGACCGCATCCTGGCGGATGCGCCGCTGGTGGTGCCGGGCGTGGGCCGGGTCAGCGGGCTCAAGACCTCGGTGTTCCTGGAGGTGGAAGGCGCGGCGCACTACCTGCCGGCTTACGCCGGCAATCTTGACATCATGACCAGCGCCGCGCTCACCATCGCCGAGCGGATGGCGAGCGCCATGCTTGCCCAACGCGCCGCCGCCTGACTCACCTGCAGATAAGGAGTGCCTGCCATGCAAGGCCAAAAGAAGATCTACATTTCCGATGTGACGCTGCGCGACGGCAGCCACGCCATCCGCCACCAGTACAGCGTCGAGCAGGCCCGGCAAATCGCCAAGGCGCTGGATGACGCCAAGGTCGATTCGATCGAGGTGGCCCACGGCGATGGGCTGCAAGGATCCAGCTTCAACTACGGCTTCGGCGCCCACACCGATCTGGAATGGATCGAGGCGGCAGCCAGCGTGGTGAAGCACGCAAAGATCGCCACGCTGTTGCTGCCCGGGATTGGCACCGTCCATGACCTGAAGGGCGCCTATGACGCCGGTGCGCGCATCGTGCGCCTAGCCACGCATTGCACCGAGGCGGACGTCTCGCGGCAGCATATCGAGTACGCGCGCCACCTGGGCATGGAAGCCGTCGGCTTCCTGATGATGAGCCACATGACCACGCCGCAGAACCTCGCCGCGCAAGCGAAGTTGATGGAGAGCTACGGTGCCACCTGTTGCTACGTGGTGGACTCGGGCGGGGCGCTGACCATGAACGATGTCCGCGACCGCTTCCGTGCCTTCAAGGAGGTACTGAAGCCGGAAACGCAGACCGGCATGCACGCGCACCACAACCTGAGCCTCGGCGTGGCCAACTCCATCGTGGCGGTGGAAGAGGGCTGCGACCGCGTGGACGCCAGCCTGGCCGGCATGGGCGCCGGCGCCGGCAATGCGCCGCTGGAAGTCTTTATCGCGGCGGCAGAGCGCATGGGATGGGACCACGGCTGCGACCTGTACAAGCTGATGGACGCCGCCGATGACATCGTGCGCCCGCTGCAGGACCGTCCCGTGCGGGTGGACCGCGAAACGCTGGCGCTGGGCTATGCCGGTGTGTACTCCAGCTTCCTGCGCCACAGCGAGGCCGCGGCGGGCAAGTACGGCCTGAAGACCGTCGACGTGCTGGTGGAACTGGGCCGGCGGCGCATGGTGGGCGGCCAGGAAGACATGATCGTCGACGTGGCGCTGGATCTACTGAAGGCGCGCTAACGATAGACTTAGCATTTAAGTAGAAAACACAACGCCGCCTCCACGCTTTCGAGAAGAGGCGGCGCTTTGCGGCGACTGTGAACGTCGCCGCGAGCAAAGAGCGTCAAGTCTTTAAGGCTGTTGCAGCGCCATGCGGTTAGCGCTGGCCTTGTTGGCCACCCTTCTGGCCTTGCTGGTTTTGCTGCCCGGCCTGATCGGTCTTCTGACCTTGCTGGCCTTGCTTGTCTTGGCCGCGGTCCTGCTGCTGTTGCTGGCCGCCCTTCTGGTCCTGGCCACCTTGCTGCCCGCCTTGTAGGCCGCCTTGCTGGTGTTGTTTGTTTTGGTCTTGCTGGCCTTGGCCGGGTTGCTGTTGCTGTCCCATCTCTATCTCCATGGCGCGGCGGTAGTGCCGCGATTGGGAAAGGTGCAAGGCGCGTGCCACGGCGTGTGCGCTGGCGCCACATGGTCGCGGCTTGCTCGCCTTCTTGCTCGCCTGATACCCGGGGAACGCCTGTCCGGCAAGGGATGGCGCGGGCGTGTGCCGTCTTGATGCCCGCCGATGGCTGCTTCGGGCAACCACCGCAAGTTTGCGGGCCTGCACTTGGCCAGGCTCGAAAGCAGGGTGGTGCGCAGCCCTTTTTACAACTTCCGCAATTTTTTACAAGCCCGGGCCGGCCCGCTACCCGGGCGGACGTGCGCGATCCTGCGTTTTTGCGGCATTCCCATGCCATGGCGAGCCGGAACGCCACCTGCAATGAGGTATGCATGAACCCGCACACGAGCAGTGGCAGTGCGCGGGCGCCACCGACAGCACAGGCAGAAGATCAGCGGGGCGGCGCCAAGGGCCGGCCTCTTATGCCGCCAGGTGCAAGCGCGGCGCGGGACCCGAAGAGGTTCCGCGTTCGTCGTTGCCTTCGAGCAGGCGCAGCGCGGCAGGGCCCAGCGTGTTCGCGCAAGCGGAGGTCAAGGCAGCTGCGCGGCCCAGTCCCACTTGCGCGGCCAGCCATTCGGTGCGCACGCCGCTGCCGCTTGCAAGCAGGTACACCGCGCGTGCGACGCGCTGCTCGCGCAGCAGCGCGCCTAGCGCCTCGCCCTCGGCGAACAGACGTGCGCGTACCAGCCGCGGGGTGACTTCCCACCGTTGCGCCACCAGTGCCGCGTTCCACGGTAGCCCCGGCAGGCAGAAGATCTCGCCGGCAAGCGCGCGTGACCAGTGTTTTTCCGAATGGCAGGGACAGCCCGGCAGGGTGGCCAGGGTCATGCGCGGGCATGCGTCGTCCGGCACTTCCTGCAGCGTGATGGCCGTGCTTTGGCCAGGCGCCGGCAGCAGGTCGCAATCGAAATACGCAAACGCCGGCACCACGAACGGGTTGCCAGGCGTCACCTCCCGGCGTGCATTCGCATCGCGCAGGCGCGCGGCGCCATGCAGCGCGTCGACGCGCACGGCAAAGGGAAAACGCAGGTGAGTGAGGCGCAGATCGGTGCTGCTGACGAGTGCCATGCGAATTTCAGGTGACGCGGGCTGGCATGCAACAGGTGCTGCGCCAGGGAGAGACCGCATTGTACGGCTTCGCGCGGCCAGTGGCTTTCGCGATGACGAAGGAAGGTTTCAACGCTGGCGGTGGCTGCGCCGCTGCCTACAGCTCCGACAGGCCAAAGTGACGCAAACGCTCAAGATCGGTCACTCGGATGCTCTGGTACGACAGGTCGACCATGCCCTCGGCCGCCAGACGCCGCAGCGCCTGGTTGACCCGCTGGCGCGAAAGCCCCGTCAGCAGGCCGATTTCCTCCTGCGACAGCTCCAGCACCGCGCTGGTCCGGGGATACAGCGCCGGGTGGAAGAGCTGGGCAACCGCCTGCGCCACGCGGGCATCGACGCTCAAGAGGCGCTCGTTCTGCACGGTGGCGATGAACTGCCCCATGCGCTCGTTCAACTGGCGTACCACAAAGCTGGCAAACGGCAGGCTTTCGTTGAGCAAGGTATGGAACACGGTGTCGGGCACCAGCGCCACGCGGGAATCGCGGATGGCGACGACGTCGTATCTCCGGGCTTCGCGCTTGATGACGCTGCCTTCTCCGCACCAGCCGCCCGCGGGCACCCCGGAAAAGGTGCAGCCGCGCCCGTCCGGTGTATAGACCGCGAGCTTGATCAGGCCGGTCTCCACCCCGATCCAGTAGCGCGACGGCTCACCGCGATGCGCGACGAAGGCACCGGCGGCAAAATCCTGCACCACCACCTGCCGCGCTGCCAACGCCTGGTGGCCAGGCGCGAGCGCGGCGAACCATTCATGCCGGGAAAGCAGGGCGGCGTGGCCGTTGCAGGGCGGGGGAGTCGTGATATCTGCGGGGGGGGGTGGCGATCTGGGTGTGGCTGCGGGCAGGCTGGGCATGATTTCGGCGTGGCCCGGCACGGGCATTGTCATCCGGACGACAGAGCTCTGTCCTGTGCGATGATAGCCTTGCACAGCGAAAAGTAACAGCGACCGGCGGCGCGAGGCGCATCCTGAGGGCCAGGACCCGCACAGCCGGCGCATGCGGAGACTACGGCAATGCCAAGCGATTTCGACACCGGCCTGGGCAAGAACCCGGCCAATCACGTTCCCCTGACCCCCATCGATTTCCTGGCGCGCGCCGCCGACGTGTATGGCGACCGCCTGGCCATCGTGCACGGGCCGGTGCGCCAGAACTGGCGCGACACCTATGCGCGCGCGCGGCGCCTGGCCAGCGGACTGGCGCGCCTGGGGGTGGGCAAGGGCGATACCGTTGCCGCCTTGCTGCCTAACACGCCTGCCATGGTGGAGGCGCACTTCGGGGTGCCGATGGCGGGCGCGGTGCTCAACGCGCTGAATATCCGCCTCGATGCCTCCAACCTGATCTTCATGCTGCGCCATGGCGAAGCGCGGGTGCTGCTGGCCGATACCGAGTTTGCCGACCTGGCGCGGGAGATCGCCAACGAGATCCCCGGGCTGAAGGTGGTGGCCGTGGTGGATGCGCTGGGCCCGCAGGACGCCCCGGCCTTCGGCGAGACCGACTACGAGCGCCTGCTGGCCTCGGGCGACCCCGAATTCGCCTGGCAGATGCCCGCCGACGAGTGGGATGCGATTGCGCTCAACTACACCTCGGGCACCACCGGCGACCCCAAGGGCGTGGTCTATCACCATCGTGGCGCGGCCATCAACGCCATCTCCAACATCCTGGAGTGGGACCTGCCCAAGCACGCGGTGTACTTGTGGACGCTGCCGATGTTCCACTGCAACGGCTGGTGCTTCCCGTGGACCATCGCGGCGCGCGCCGGCGTCAACGTTTGCCTGCGCAAGTTCGAGCCCAAGCTGGTGTTCGACCTGATGCGCGAGGAGGGCGTGACGCACTATTGCGCCGCGCCAATCGTGCACACGGCGCTGGTCAACGCCCAGCCGGCCTGGCGCGAGGGCTTGCGCGGCCCGGTGCGCGGCATGGTGGCGGGCGCGCCGCCGCCGGCCGCGGTGCTGGCGCAGATGGAGGCCATGGGCTTCGAGCTGACCCACGTTTATGGCCTGACCGAGACCTACGGCCCGGCCGCGGTCTGCGCCGAGCAGGCCGACTGGGCCGGCCTGTCGCAAGAAGACCGCGCCACCAAGAAGGCACGGCAGGGCGTGCGCTATCACCTGCAGACGGAGGTGGCGGTGCTGGACCCGGTCACCATGCTGCCGGTGGCCTCGGACGGCGAGGAAATCGGCGAGATCATGTTCCGCGGCAACATCTGCATGAAGGGCTACCTCAAGAACGAGAAGGCCACGCGCGAGGCGTTTGCCGGCGGCTGGTTCCATACCGGCGACCTGGGCGTCTGCACGCCGGACGGCTACGTCAAGATCAAGGACCGCAGCAAGGACATCATCATCTCCGGCGGCGAGAACATCTCCAGCGTGGAGGTGGAGGACGCGATCTACCGCCATCCCGCCGTGCTCGCGGTGGCGGTGGTGGCCCAGCCGGATGCGAAATGGGGCGAGACGCCGTGCGCCTTTGTCGAGTTGAAGGATGGCGCGAGTGCTACGGCCGAGGAGTTGATTGCCCATTGCCGTAGCTTGCTGGCGGGCTTCAAGGTGCCCAAGGCGGTCTACTTCGGGCCGCTGCCGAAAACCTCGACGGGCAAGATCCAGAAGTTCGAGCTGCGCAAGAAGGTCAAGTCGGATGCGGCTATCGACGTGTAAGGGCCACGTGCCTTGGCCGAAGCCGACGAGTGCACCAACGCCGTTTGAAGTGACGACGGCTGTTACTCCCTCTCCCCTCACGGGGGGAGGGTTGGGGAGAGGGGCGGTTTGACTAGGAGCCACTGGAATCGGAGCCAATGGTTTTTTCCAGCACGACGGCGTAGCTAGCGCCTGCCCTCTCCCCCGGCTTGCTCTCCCACAAATGGGAAAGCAAACCGGCCACATTGCAGGTTCCGCAAATACTCACCCGCGCAAATACCCCTGCGCCAACGCCACCCAACACGCCGCGCCCAACGGAATCAACTGGTCATTGAAGTCATAACCGTCGTTGTGGATCGAGCAGCCGACCCACTCGCCGGTGCCATTGCCCAGCGCAAAATAGCACCCCGGCATCTTCTCCAGCATCCACGCAAAATCCTCGCTGCCCATCTGCATGGATGGCGGCACCTGGATGACCTTGTCGCTGCCCAGCACGCTGGCCACGGCCTGCCGCGCGATGGCGGTCTCTTCCACGGTATTGCAGATCGCGGGCGCCAGGCGCTCGTAGTCGATGTCCACCGCCACGCCGCAGGAGGCGGCCTGGTGCATCACCACCTCGCGGATGCGGGTCTCCAGCAGGTCTCGTACCTCCGGCACGGTAGCGCGCACGCTCAGTTTCAGCGCTGCGGTCTCCGGAATGATGTTGTAGGTGCTGCCGGCCTGCATCTGGCCCACGCTGATCACCGCTGCGTCGACCGGCGCCACGTTGCGCGCCACGATGCCTTGCAGCGCCACCACGGTAGATGCGAGGGCCAGCGTGGGATCCGTGGCGCGGTGGGGCATGGCCCCGTGGCCGCCCTTGCCGCGGAAGGTGATGGTGGCGCGGTCCGACGAGCCGCCCATCGGGCCGCTTTGCACTACCGCCATGCCTACCGGCAGGCCGGGCGCGTTGTGGAAGGCGTAGATCGCGTCGCAGGGGAAACGCTCGAACAGGCCGTCGTTCATCATGGCGAGCGCGCCGGTCATGCCTTCCTCGTCGGGCTGGAAGATCAGGTTGAGCGTGCCGTCGAAGTTGCGCGTGGCGGCCAGGTACTCGGCCGCGGCCAGCAGCGTGGCGGTGTGGCCGTCATGGCCGCAGGCGTGCATGCGGCCTGCTACCTGGCTGGCGTAGGGCAGGCCGGTGCGCTCCTGCAGCGGCAGCGCGTCCATGTCGGCGCGGATGCCGATGGCGCGCGCGCCGTTGCCCACCTTCAGTTGCGCCACCAGCCCGTGGCCGCCCACGTTGTGCACGCTATAGCCCCACTCGCGCAGCAGCGCGGCGGCCATCTCGGCCGTGCGTGGCACGTCGGCGCCGAGTTCCGGATGGGCGTGGATGCGATGGCGCAGTTCGGCGAAGCGCTCGGCGGATTCGGTCAGTGCCAGCGGGATGTTTCCTGGGTGCTTGGTCATGGCTGCAAGGTGTGGGTCGTGCGTTCGGATGGGATGGGTTTTGCGCCGCGCGTCAGTCGCGGCCGGGGTGGCTGGGGAACAGCGCCAGCGCGGCCAGGCTGATGCAGGAGGCCGTCATCAGGTACCCGGCAGGCGCCACGTTGCTGCCGGTGGCGCTGATCAGCCAGGTCACGATCAGCGGGGCGAAGCCGCCGAACACGGTCACGCCAAAGCTGTACATCACCGACATGCCGGTGGCGCGATGGTGGCGCGGCAACGCTTCCATCATCAGGGCCGCACCCGCGCCGCTGCCAACCGACATCAGGGTAACGGCGCCGCCGATCAGCGCCATGGTGAGCGCAAGGCTGGGGCCGGAGGACAGCAGCGTGAAGTTGGGATACACCAGCGCCAGGGAGGTCAGCCCGCCGGCAAACAGCAGCGGCTTGCGGCGCGGCAGCCGGTCGGCCAGCAGCCCGAACAAGGGCGCCATCACCAGCATGGCAGCGCCGGCCGTGCATGCCGCCAGGAAGGCGGTGACGGGCGGCATATGCAGCGCGCTCACCAGGTAGGTGGGCATGTAGAACACCATGATGTACATGGATGAGGTGCTGCCAGTCATCAGCAGCATGCCCAGCAGCAGCGTGCGGCCATGCTCGCGGAACACCTTGCCCACGCCGCCATGCGCGCTGCCGCCTTCGTAGGTTTCTTGCAGGTGCCGGCGGATATACATGCCAACCGGCGCAATCAGCAGGCCCAGCATGAACGGCAGGCGCCAGCCCCACGCGAGCATGGCTTCGGGGCTGAGCGAGGCCGAGACCGCGGCACCCGTCAGCGCGCCCAGCAGCGCGGCGCCGCCTTGCGTGGCGGCTTGCCAACTGACCAGGAAGCAACGGTTGCGCTTGTTGGCTGTCTCCAGCAACAGGGCGGATGCGGCGCCGATTTCCCCGCCAGCCGACAAGCCTTGCAGCAGCCGGCCGATCACCACCAGCACGGTGGCGGCCACGCCAATGCTGGCATGGGTGGGCGTGAGCGCGATCAGCGCCGTGCCCACCGTCATCAGCACGATGGTGAGCGTGAGCGCCGCCTTGCGGCCGCGCTGGTCGGCCAGGTTGCCGATCAGCACGGCGCCCAGCGGGCGCATCACGAAGCCGACGCCAAAGGTGGCGAAAGACAGCAGCAGCGATGCCAGCGGGCTGCTGGACGGGAAGAACAGTTTGCCGATGGTGGCGGCAAAGAAGCTGTAGACGGTGAAGTCGTAGATTTCCAGCCCGTTGCCGATGGCGGCGGCAACGATGGCGCGTCGGGAATGCGGGCGGGCGGCAGTGGCGCCGGTGGCGGGCGCGGCGCCGGCCGGATGGCCTGGCGCGGTGTGGGCAACGGTCATGCTGTCTTCCTCGGGTGGGGTAGATGGGCAATGGGTGCGGCGTGGCCCCGTTGCTCTCGGTGTGGGGGCATGGTAAGAGCCACGCGGCAGATAAGCACTTCGCTTTTTTTCATGGGTATGAGCATTGGGAATCAGCCAGGCCGCCGGATGCGGCGCGCGGGGTTTAACAGCGGTGCGCAATGCCGATGGCCGCGGTCATGGGGTCGTCGCCGGGGTGGCTGACGGGCACCAGGTGACGGTGTAGCTGGCGAGCGCCTTGCTGAAGACCCGGCCGGCGGGCGCGCAGGTAGAGGAAGATGCGTGGCGTAGCGCGTGAAAGGCGAGCCGGTGGTGGCGCCGTTGGTGGTGCCGGTGTCGCTGTTTTACCGCGTGTGCCTTTGCAATTCCCGCTGGCTTCCGATCCCATCGCCTCGCTCTCCTGGCATGCCACACCAGAACCGGTGTGATGTGCCATCTTCGAGGCGGCGCGCGGCGTGGGGCAATTCGCTTGTATTCATTGCCCTTCGATTTGGTTATGGCCCGTACCAATTGATTGTTATGGGTTTTGGTCCGGAGGGTGGGTTGGCATCATGCTGCGCCTGCGCAGGGCTGGGGCATTGCCTGGCCCGCCTGCACATTGCCGGCGCTTGCGGGCCCGCTCATGGGGCGGCGGGGTTGGCCGGTGGCGGATAGTGGCCCGCCAGCGCTTGCAGCACGGCGTCGTGCAGGCGCGCTGCCGCCCACGTCAGCACATGCCGGTCGCGCGTGACCAGCGAGATGATGCGGTCGGGCACCGGCTCGGCGACCTCGATGAAATCCATCCGCTCGGTGATGTACTCGCTGCCAAGCGATTCGCTGGAAAGCAGGATCAGGGTGTCCACCTGCCAGCACAGGTCCAGCGCCAGGGCCATCGATGTGCATTCGACCACCCGCGTCGGCACGCCCAGGCCATTGCCTGCAAATAGTTGATGAAACGGCGAGCTGGCATCGGACAGCGGATCCAGCGCCACCCAGTCCGCCTGCTGCAGCACGCGCACCGAACGCGCCGTGCGCAGCGGATGCCCACGCCGCGCGGCGATCACGGTGGGCAGGCGGCACACCTGGGTGCAGTCCAGCCCGCGGTCCGCCGGCAGCAATTGCGAGGTCACCGCGAAATCCATGGTGCCCTCGCGCAGGTGCTCCAGCAACTGCGCCGGGCGCATCTCCAGCACCCGCAGGCGGGCGTTCGGAAACTCGCGGCGAAACGTGCTCAGGCAGGCCGCCATCGGCCGCATCAGCGCCGTGACCGGCGTCACCCCCACGGTGATCTCGCTTTGCACCGTGCCTTTCATGTCTTCCAGGTCTTCGCGCGCGCGGCGCACATTCTCGCTGATCAGCCGCGCATGCGAGACCAGCCGCTGCCCGTAGGGTGTCAACTGCACGCCCTTGCTGGAGCGCACAAACAAGGTGGCGCCGACGCTGCTCTCCAACTCCTTGATGGCCTTGCTCAGCGCGGGCTGCGTCAGGTGAAGGATGCGCGAGGCTTCCTGGATGCTGCCGGTTTCGGCAACGGCGGCCAGGGCGCGGAGCTGGTTGAGCTTCATGAGGGAGCCTGCTGGATCGTGGGCGGACATGTTAAGGGCAAAGCGCCCGGCGCGAAAGGATGCTCGCCTGGCGGCCCGGCGGGTTGTCCCAGGGCAATCATGTGGCCTGCAGCCGGGCCGGCGGAAGCGTTGGCACGCTCCTTGCGCGGGGAACTGCATCCGGCTTGCGCTAGAATGGCAAGCCTAGCCACTGTAAGCAATCATGATGCGACGCCATCCCGGCGTGCGTGATTCATCTTGCGTTAGCGCGCGAGCACCGATATTGTGCATCGGTGCACCGCCGACGAAGCTGCGCCGCAGTAGCCATCTTTCCCTCGCAGCCCTTCGTCTGCCTTATTCTCAATATCTCATGCAGCTTGACGACACCAACCCGCAAAACTCCTTCCTGAACACCACGCGCAAAGAGCGCAAGCGTGTACAGGTGTACCTGGTCAGCGGCATCCGGCTCGTCGGCTCCATCGAGTCATTCGACGCGTTCGTGGTGATGCTCAGCACACCCGGTGGCATGCAGACCATCTACAAGCGCGCCATCTCGACTATCCAGCTGGATACCGGCACGCGTCCTCCCGGTGGCGGCTCGCGCCCGCCCGGCACCGGCCCGCGCACGCCCGGCGCAGGCCCGCGCACGCCACGCGTGTCGGCCGATGGCAACTCCACCCAGGCACCCCTGGTGGTCACGCGCAAGCGCCGCTCCATGGCGCCCGGCGGCGCTGACGAGTAAGACTGGCAGCACTGCCGGGCGGGGCAGCCTCTTGACTTTACTTTTCTGGCCGTGGGTGTGGCATGTGCTTGGGTTGACTTTGTCTGGCCCGGCGAAGTAACGCCCCGGCCGGGAGGCCGGGGCGTTGCGAAAAGCGGTGAGGCCGCGTCGCGTCAGCTGCCGATGCCCAGCAACTCGACTTCAAAGTTCAGCGTGGCGTTCGGCGGGATCGTGCCGGGCACGCCGCGCGCGCCGTAGGCGGTCGGCCCCGGGCAGACCAGCTTGGCCTTGCCGCCGACCTGCATCTTTTGCACGCCTTCGGTCCAGCAGGGGATGACGCGGTTCAGCGGGAACGAGATCGGCTGGCCGCGCTTGTAGGAGCTGTCGAACTCGGTGCCGTCAGTCAACGTGCCACGGTAGTGCACCTTGACCACGTCCGAGGCCTTGGGCGTGGCGCCGGTGCCCTTGACGATGTGCTGGATGGACATGCCGGACGGCAGGGTTTCCGCGCCCGGGGCGGCAGCGTGGGCGATGGAAGCCATTCCCAGGGCGGCAAGTAGCAGTGCGATCTTCTTCATGTGTCAGCTGGCAGAGTGGAGGGGAGAAGTTGGCCGGTCGCGCCGGCCGGAAAACCAGCATCTTAAACCGGGAACGGGATCCCTTGGCCACGCTGGCCAAGGCGCATCAAGGCATCACGGGCGGATGGTAGGGCAAGGTCGACGCAAACGCCCACAGCATGAACAGCACAAGCGGCGCGTGGACCAGCAACTGGGTAAAGGTGAACCCGACCACGTCCTTGGCCCGGATCCCCAGCACGCCCAGCAGCGGCAGCATCCAGAACGGGTTGATCAGGTTGGGCAGCGCCTCCGCGGCGTTGTACACCTGCACGGCCCAGCCCAGGTGGACTTGCAGCTCGTTGGCCGCTTGCATCACGTATGGTGCTTCGATCACCCACTTGCCGCCGCCCGATGGCACGAAGAAGCCCAGCACGGCGGAATAGACGCCCATCACTGCGGAAAACGATTCCTTGGTGGCGACCGAGACAAAGGCCGATGCCAGATGGTGCGACAGCGTCGTGCCATCCACGCCGGCTGCCTTGGTGAGGATGAACGCGATGCCGCCATACAGCGGAAACTGGATGAGCACGCCAGCGGTGGACGGCACGGACCTGGCCACCGCGCGCAGGAAGCGCTTGGGACGCCAGTTCAGCAGCATCCCGAGCATCAGGAACAGGAAGTTATAGGTGTTGAGGCTGGAGATCGCGAGGATCGGGTCCTTGGTGGTGAATTCGTGCACCAGCCATCCGGCGCCGAGGGCGACGATCAGCAGGGTCAGCAAGGGGCTGTATTCCAGCCATTCGCCGGGGCGCGTAGGGCGGCCAATGCCGTCGCCGGCATCGTCGAGATCCACGCCCATGTCCTGCGCGGTGCGCGCGCGCTCGCCCACCGGCGCTGAAAAGTACGCCACCAGCAAGGAGGCAGCGATCAGTACCGCCGTCATTGCCATCGATTGCCACAGGAAGATGGTCTGCGAAAACGGAATCACGCCGGTGACATCCAGCAGCGACTTGGGCAGGCTGGCGGGATTGGCCTGCAACTGCGCCGCGGACGAACTCAGTCCCAGCGCCCACGTGGCGCCCATCCCCAGGTAGGCGGCGGCGCTGGCCGCGCGATAGTCCACGCGCAGCCCGGCGCGCCGTGCCATGGCGCGCACCAGCAGCCCGCTGAAGATCAGGCTGATGGCCCAGTTGAGCAGCGAGGTCAGCAGGCTTACCAGCGCGACGAAGGCGATGGCGCCGCGCGCGGTGCGCGGCAGGGCGGCCAGCCGCTCGATCAGCAGGGAGGCCGGGGGCGAGGCCGCCACCACATAGCCCGAGATGGCCACCACCGCCATCTGCATGGTGAAAGGGATCAGGCTCCAGAAGCCGTCGCCAAACGCCCGCGCCACGCTTTGCGTGGGCGCGCCGATGGCCATCGCGCCGAGCGCCACGACGATCACAGCGATGGCGGCAAAGATGTATGAGTCGGGGAACAAGCGCTCGGACCAGTCGGTGACCTTGACGGCCAGCCGCTCCAGCCCGCCGCGGCCCGGGTTGTCCGGCGTGTCCAGCGATAGGGGGGTGCTTTTCATGGTTGTCTCCTTACATTGCCATGGCTTCTACGCGCGGCGTGGTGCCGTGCGAGCCTTCGAATCCTTCATAGGCCATGACCGCGGCCGCGAGATCTTCCAGCGCGGTGCCGACAGCCTTGAAGACGGTGATCTCGGTGTCATTCGTGCGGCCGGGATGGCGCTGCTGGCACAGATCCGCGAGCATGGCCCGGATGTCTGCCGCCATGAGCACGCCAGCCCCGATCGGGTGGAGCAGGTCGCCGGCCTTGAGCACGGCTTCGCTGGTATCGACGAAGACGGAGGTGGCATCGAAGCAGTCGTCGTCGGCCTCGCGCATGGCCGGCGTGAAGCCGCCGATCAGGTCCAGGTGGGTGCCGGGCCTGAGCCACGCGCGCTGCACGAGCGGCAAGGTGGAGAGCGTGGCCGAGGTCACGATGTCCGCGTCTTCGCAGGCGGCGGCGATCGTCGGGGCAAAGCGCGCGTCGAAGCCGTCGGCTTGTAGCCGTGCCGCCAGCGCTTCGCCCTGGCTCGCGTTGATATCCCAGACGGCAACACGCTCGATCGGCCTGACGGCCCGATAGGCATGGGGCAACAGGCTGGCGACGCGGCCCGCGCCGAGCACCAGCATCGACGCCGCCTCCTTCCGGCTCAGATAGGAGGCCGCCAGCGCCGACGCGGCGGCGGTGCGCCGGGACGTGATCTCGTTGCCATCGATCATGGCCAGCGGCTGGCCGGTGCGCGCGTCGTGCAGCAGGTAGGTCGAGTACAAGCCCGGCAGCCCGGACTGCGTATTGCCGGGGTAGATGGTCACGGTCTTCACGCCGAGGTAGGCGCCGGTTTGCCACGAGGGCATCAGCAGCATCGTTCCCGGCGCCGCGCCATGCGCATCGATGGCATGGCTGTGGCGCTGCGGGACCTCGCAGCCGCGGATAAGCGCGTCGCGCAGAGCGGGCACGAGTTTGCCGAACGGCAACAGCGCGCGGGTGGTGTCGGAGTCGAGTATCAACATGTTGGCTTGGGTGGGGTTGGAAGAAGGGCGGCAGCGCCGGGTGCGATCAGGCATTCAGCACGATGTCGCTGGCGGGAACGGCCTGGCACGCCAGGCACACGCCGGCATCCTCAGGTTCCTCGCCATGCAGGTGCCGGATGCGGCCGGACACGATGGACACCGCGCAACTCTCGCACTGGCCGACCCGGCAGCCGCTGGGCAAGGCCAGGCCGAGTTTTTCGGCGAATCCCAGCAAGGGTCCGTCCGCGCAGCGCCAGGTGCTGGTGGTGCCGGATCTGGCGAACACCACGTTGAACTGCTGGTCGGGCCCGGCGACCATGCGCTCGGGCGAGCGGAACACTTCCCGGAAGATGTCGGCGCTCGGCACGCCGCGGTCGGCAAGCGCATCGGCGAAGGCGGTCATCATCGGCGCGGGGCCGCACATGTAGAAGAGCGGGCGCTGGCCGAGCAGCCTGGCTGGGACATGCTCGGCGCTGACGCGCCCGGCCACGTCGTAGTCGACGCCGGGCACGTCGCATGCCGCCGGACGGTCATAGAAGTTGACGACCTCCAGCCCCGGGAGGGTTTGCCGCAGCGCCCGGACGCGCGACCGGAAAACATGGGCCGCGCCGTTCTGGTTGGCGTACAGCAGCAGCATCTTCGGGGGATCGGCGAGGCCGGCCAGCGATTCGAGCAGGCAGATGAACGGCGTGATGCCGATCCCGCCGGCCAGCAGCACCAGCGGCCGCCGGGTGCGCACCGGCATGACAAAGGTGCCGGATGGCGAGCGCAGGGCGACCGTATCGCCAACCGCAAGGCAGAGGTTGATATGCGAGGAGGCGCGCCCGAATACGGCCTCGCCGGTATCCGACCGGCCCGCCGCGCGGCGCACGGAGATGGTGTAGCCGCGCCGCCCCGGCAAGACGGCGGGGCCGGTAAGCGAATACGAACGCACTACTTCTTCGCCGGCGGGTGGCACGGTGAGCTTGATCGTCACATGCTGGCCCGGCTGGAAGTCCGGCAGGCCGCCGCCGTCGGCGGGTTCCAGGAACACCGACGTGACCTCAAAGGCCTCCTTCACGAGTTTGGCAACGCGGAAGGCGCGATAACCGTCCCACCGGCGGCGCGCCACGTCAAAAGCGGGATCGCGCTCCACATTGCAACGGTAGGCGCGCAGCGGCACGGAGCCGCTGACCGGGTCGATGCTGTCCGCTGCGATCAGGCCGTTGTAGTTGCTGTTGCCCGGGCCCGTGGCATCCAGCGCGGTTTGGCCAAGCCCATCACAACGCTGCCACCAGCCAAACTCCCCGACCACCACGCGCGGATGCAGGCCCTCCCTGATCTTGGCGATAAACCTTGCGCTGCCGATGGCCGTGGTCACCCGGATCGCATCGCCGCTGGCAATGCCGCGCGCGGCTGCCAGCGCCGCCGGGATTTCCGCTTCGGGCTGCAACGCGCGGCGCCGCAGCGAGGGCAGGCCGCGATGCTGGCTGTGGCAGTAGTAGCCGCTTTTGGCCGAGGTCAGGACGAAGGGATAGGCATCGCCAGACAGGCCGTTTGCGTCGTCAGCCTCTTCGGGCTGCTGGCCGGCGCGTGGCAGTGGCGGATAGCCGTGGCGCAGCAGCTGCTCGGAGTAGAGCTCGACCAGCCCCGTTTGTGTATGGAAAGCGCGCTCGCGCGGCCGGCTCGCATACTTGCGCTCCACGTCTGCAACGGGTACGCGGATGCCTTCCGGCTGCTCACGCAACTGGCCCACGGTCAGGCCGGAAGGGGCGAGCATATGATTCCATCCTGCCTCCAGGCTGCCGCCGAAGAACGCTTCCGACATGCCCAGCCTGACGGCAAGGCCGAACACGATGTCATTGTCCGAGCGCGACTCGCCGCGCGGCGACACCATGCGCTGGCGCAGTTGCACCAGTTGCTCGGCCTCGGCGGAGATTTCGAAGCCGATGCGCAGGCCTTCGCGCTCCCACGGCGTGTTGACCGGCAACAGGATATCGGCGTAACGGGAACTGGGCGTCTCGAACAAATCGCAATGCACGTAGAAGTCCAGGCTGCGCAGGGCGCGCTCGCCGTCTTCCACATCGGCTTGCGAGAGCAGGGGGTTGGTGCCGAATGCCACCAGGGTGCGTATGGCATAAGGCTGCGCGTGCAGGATGGCCCGGTAAAGGTCGCGCGCGGTGACCCATCCCTGCGCGGGCGGGCCGAGCGGCCTCGCGTCATGGCCTAGCGCCTTGCTCTTCTGCGCTGGCGGCAGCAGGTCGAAACTGCTGACCGGGTTGTACGGCGGCTTTTGATAGATGCGGTTGCCGCCCAGCTTGTCGAAGCTGCCGGTCAAGGCGTAGAGGCAGGCGATTGCCCGGTCCGTCTGGGTGGCGTTGTCGTGCTGGCCCACGCCGGACCAGGCGTGATAGGCCACGCGCCTGGCCGCGCCGAACAGGCTGGCCGCATGGCGGATATCCGCCTCCGCCACCCAGGTCAGCGCGGCGGCCACGTCGGCCGGATAGCGGGCGCATTCGCTGGCGTAAAGGTCGAAGGCGGGGCGGCACGCGAGCGTGGCCGTGGCGTGGCTCACCTCGAACGTGCCTCTTAGCGCAACCCGCTCGTTGTCCCCACCGGCCAGCGTCGACGACGGCCGGGCCTGCCCGGCATGGGCATCCCAGACCAGGTAGGCATCGCCATCGGCCAGCCCCACGTCGCGGCCACGCAGGAAGCGCCCGTTGTCGCTGCGCACCAGCAAGGGGCCATTGGTCCATTGCCGCAAGAAGCCGAGGTCGAATGCATTGGCTTCGATCAGCAGGTTGGCGATCGCCAGGGCGAGCACGGCGTCCGTGCCCGGCCGCACGCGCAGCCATTGCTCCGCCTGGCTCGCCAGCGCCGTTTCCCTGGGGTCCACCACCAGCAGCTTCGCCCCGGCGGCCCGGCCGGCGCCAATCGCCTCGGCCTGCGACAGCCAGGTATTGGTCGGGTTATGGCCCCACAGCACGATGAGCTCCGCGTTGCGGTAATCCGCGGTCGGCATGCCGCAGCCGAAGGTGAAGGCGTGCGCGTAGTCCTTGTGCCAGTTGCAGATTTCCGTGGCGTAGCAGGTGTTAGGGCTGCCAAAGAGCCGGATAAACCGCTCGATCCAGTCGATGCTGTCCGACAGCGGCGTGCCGCTCGGCGTGGTGACGGCAAAGGCCACCGACTCGGCACCACCCTCGCGCCTGGCCTGCAGCATGCGCTGCGCGACCTCGGCCAGGGCCGCCTCCCAGCTGATGCGCTGCCAGCCGGGATCGGCATCGGTCTTGGGGTTGGTCCGGCGCATCGGGTACAGGACACGGTCCGCGCTATGGACCAGTTCCGGCGCGGATTTGCCTTTCATGCACATCGCCTTGCCCGTCGGATGCGAGGGATCCGGGCGCACGGCGATCAGCGCATCGTTGGCCACTACGTTGACCGTGCCGCATCGGGAGCGGCACAACGTGCAGTAGCCGCGCTTATCTTCCTGGATCATGGTTGTCACCGCATCTTGTCTCTTGACTGGATGCTAGCTAGCATGGGGAAGTATTTCTAATTCATAATTTCGACATAGCAATATCGGAAAAATCGATGCTCCCAACTTTGAAGCAACTGCAGCATTTCGTGGCGATTGCCGAGACCGGGCAGGTGTCGCGCGCGGCGCTTCGTTGCCATGTCTCGCAGTCGTCCATGACGGCCTCGCTGAAGACCCTGGAGGAGGCGGTGGGTGTGCGGTTGTTTGCCCGGCATGCCGGCGGCGTGCGCCTTACCGAGGCCGGTACGCGTTTCCTGCGGCATGCGCAGCAGATCGAGGACGCCGTGCTGGATGCGGTGGAAGCCGTCAGCGTGGCGCCGGTCGATATCAAAGGCACGGTGCGCATGGGCGTGACGGAGACCATCACGGCCTACGTGCTGCCCGGCCTGCTGGCATCCATCGAGCGAAAGTTTCCCGGGCTCCGGCTTGAGGTGCTGGAGCGGGAGCGCCATGACATCGAGCGGGGCATCTTGCGTGGCGAGATCGATATTGCCCTGCTCCTGGTCTCGAACCTGCCCGGACTCGACCACGTCACGTGCGAGACGCTGCTGCGCTCGCCAAGGCAGCTATGGGGCCACCCCGAGCACCCGCTGATGATGGCGGACCGCATCGCCCTGGCGGACGTGGCACGGCATGACTACATCCTGCTCGACATGGACGAGCATATCGCCACGGTCGGCAAATACTGGGGGCAATATGGCCTGGCGCCCCAGGTCCGCTACCAGAGCTGCTCGATCGAGGCGGTGCGCAGCCTGGTCGCGGCCGGTCGCGGGATCGCCATCCTGTCCGACCTGGTTTACCGGCCCTGGTCGCTGGAGGGGCAGCGGATTGTGCGGCGCGGGATTGCCGACAAGGTGCCGTCGATGGACGTGGGGCTGGTGTGGAAACGGGAATCCGCCACACCGGGCAATGTGGTGGCGCTGGCAGACTACCTGCGCAGTGCGCTCAAGGGCAGGCAGAGGGCGCGGATGTGAGCTGCGGGCCCGTGCCAGGGTCAGTGAGGGTCAGTGGCCAGCGCCGGACTCCCGCGGCCGCAAGGCAGGACCCGGCTGGCTGCTCCCGGCCGGCTCGCGGGCTTTGCGCAAGATCCGTTGAAGCTCGTTTTCCGCAATCACCCCTTCGCTGCACGCGGGGCACTTGAGCACGGTCAGGAGGATGGACGCGCCCACCTCGGGCCCGTTTATCTCCAGCGTTGTCGCTGACAAGTCAGATTTCCTGCAGCTTGGACATAGCATGGTGCGAGGGGGGCGATGAGGGGTCAGGGAGCAGGCGCGAAGCATCGCTTGCGCTGGCCAGGTTCTTGCTGGCGCGGCGGGCAGCGGGTATCGCCATAGGAGCAGAACACGCAGCAGTCCCCGGGCTTGGGTTTGAGCACGGCGTTGCAGCGCTCGCACGCATAGAACCACTGGCACGCGTCGGTGGGCATGTTCTCGGCGCGCCGGTGTCCGCAATGTGGACAGGTGATGATCGAGTGCAGCAGGACTTTGCCCATCCCCTTCCCTTAAGGCCAGCTTGCACGTAGTCTAGGTGCGTACTCAGGTACGGAGTCAAGCGATGGCATCGACACTGACGATCGGGCAGGTGGCCAAGGCGGCAAATGTGGGCGTGGAAACGGTGCGCTACTACCACCGGTGCGGCCTCTTGCCGGTCCCACAGCGAGCGCCTGGCGCCATCCGGCAATATCCACGTGAAAGCCTGCGGCGGCTGATCTTCATCCGCAGAGCCCAGGCGCTTGGATTCACGCTGGATGAAATCCGCGCCTTGCTGCAACTCAATGACGGTAGCACGTGCGGGACCGCGCGCACGCTGGCCGAGCGCAAGCTCCAGGCGGTGGAAGCGCGGCTGCTGGAGTTGCAGGCGCTGCGTACCGACCTGCACAGGTTGATCGGGCAATGCCACGCCAATGGCTGCACCGGCTCGTGCCCCTTGATTGACACATTGTGCGCGTCCAGTTAGCCGTCCAGCTCCCCGCGCGACATGTATCTTCCACAGTGCTTGCACGGCGCCGACATGACGCGCTCACTCCTACCAGGAGAAAACCGATGGCTGGAATGACAGTGGCCGACATCCTGACGGTGGCCGGCGTGCAGCGCATCTACGGGCTTGTCGGCGATTCGCTCAACGGCCTGACGGACTCGCTGCGCCGCAAGAACACCATCGACTGGATCCACGTGCGGCACGAGGAAGTCGCGGCGTTCGCCGCGGGCGCCGAGGCGCACCTGAGCGGCAAGCTGGCGGTTTGCGCCGGCAGTTGCGGCCATGGCCAATGCCTTGCCGCAGGCCATCGGCGCGCAGTCGTTGTTTCCACAGCGGCAGGTGGTGGCCATGTGCGGTGACGGCGGATTCTCGATGCTGCTTGGCGACCTGCTCACGCTGCGCCAGCACAACCTGCCGGTCAAGGTGGTGATCTTCAACAACGGCAACCTTGGCTTTGTCGCCATGGAAAATGAGGTTCGTCAGACAAATGTGTGGGTTGACGAAGGCTCGGGAAGGCTCCCAAGTGCATGATATAGCGCGATTTCCGTCGCCCGGAAGGTTCGGAATCCGTATGATTTTCTCATGGTGACTTTGGCCTTGTTGTTCAGACCCTCGACGACTCCGCTGGAGAACTGCTTGCGCGCACGGAAGTAGTTGAGGATCAGCTCACGGTGGGCACGCACGGTGCGGGAGAACTTCTTCATGGGTTCGATGCGCGAGCGCATCACCTGAGTGCACCACTAATTTTCCGGCCCAGTCCGGTGAGATGTAATCCCAAAGCTGCTGGAATTCCTCTTTGAGCAGCCAGGCGCGTACGGTGCGCAGGTTGTACTGCAACAAGTCACGCATGCGCAGTCGCTGTTTGTCGGTCAAGTTTTCCGGGCGTTTGAGCAGGCACCAGCGGGACTTCTTGAGCACCGGCTCGTATCCATCGCGGACCATGCGGCGTGATTCTTCAGCGCGGACCTCATCGATGGCCTTATTCATCTTCGCAACGATGTGGAAGCGGTCCAGGATATTCAGCGCATTGGGGCAATGCAGCGCTATCATCTCAAGGTAGGGCTTCCACATGTCCGAGCA
>NZ_JBIUHC010000131.1:0-28795 GCF_044627735.1 Cupriavidus sp. CuC1
GCCATCGCAAGGGTCTGTTGTTTCATCCGCATTTAACGATTCACCGCCCAACGGCGTTGACCTTTTTCAGCGTAGCCTTAACCTGCGCATGGCGTTTGCTTCTCCAGGGAAATCGTTTATTGGCCCACCACCGCCGGTTGCGCCTGCACCGGCGACCCGAGCATTGGCGCATGCGAGGGCGGCTGGCGGCCGTCGTCGTCGATGCCGTAGGCGTTGCGCCCGGAGTCGAGAATGCCCAATCGGTAAACGAATCCGCACTTGCCGAGCTTTAGCCATGCGCCATGCTGCCCTCACCATGCTGGACCAGCTTGCGGCCGGACAGCTTGCGCAGGCCGACGTAGAACACCGGCGTGAGGAACAGGCCGAACAGGGTCACGCCGAGCATCCCGGCGAACACGGTGATGCCGGTGGCCGAGCGCACCTCGGCGCCTGCGCCATGCGAGAGCACCAGCGGAACGGTACCGGCGATGAAGGCCACCGAGGTCATCACGATCGGGCGAAGGCGCAGGCGGCAGGCTTCGAGCGCGGCTTCGACGATGCCCTTGCCCTGGAATTCCAGCTCGCGCGCGAATTCCACGATCAGGATCGCGTTCTTGCACGCCAGGCCCATCAGTACCACGAGGCCGACCTGCACGAAGGTGTTATTGTCGCCGCCGAACAGCTTGACACCGGCCAGCGCCGAGAGCATGCACATCGGCACGATCAAGATCACCGCGAGCGGCAGCACCCAACTCTCGTACAGCGCAGCGAGCACGAGGAAGGCCAGCAGGATCGCGACCGGGAACACGAGCAACGAGGCCGTGCCCTGGGTGGCTTCCTGAAAACTCAGGTCGGTCCACTCGAAGCTCATGCCGTTCGGCAGCACCTTGCGGGCAATCTCGCTGATCTTGTCCATCGCCTGCGCGGAGGACAGCAGAGCCGGGTTGGCCTCGCCGACGAAATCGGCGGCCGGATAGCCGTTGTAGCGGATCACCGGATCGGGGCCGTAGCTCTGCTTGATGTTCACCATCGAGCCGATCGGCACCATCTCGCCCTGCGCGTTTCGCGTCTTCAGGTTGGTAATGTCCTCGACCTTTTTGCGGTAGTCGCCCTCGGCCTGCGCATACACACGCCAGGTGCGGCCGAAAAGATTGAAATCGTTGACGTAGGTCGAGCCGAGATAGACCTGCAAGGTCTTGAACAGGTCGCTCAGCGCCACGCCCTGGGTCTTGGCCTTGACGCGGTCGACGTCCACGTCGAGCTGCGGCACGTTGGACTGGTAGCCCGAGAACGGGAAGCCCATACCCGGCTCCTTCATTAACGCACCTTGCAGCGCGCCCACGCCTTGCTGCAGCACGCCGTAGCCGCTGCCGGCGCGATCCTCGACGAACAGCGAATAGCCGGCGCCGTTGCCAAGGCCGAGGATCGGCGGCGGCATCATCACGAAAGCCATGCCTTCCTGGATCGTGTTGAGCTTGGCCTGGATCGCGCCGGCGATCTGCTTGGCGCTGACGTGGCGCTCGTCGAACTTCTTCAGGATCACGAAGGCTATGGCGTAGTTGGGCGTGTTGGTGAACTGGGTCGGGTTCAGGCCGGCGAACGAAACCGCGTGAGCAACGCCTTCGGTCTGTTGGGCCATTTGGACCATTTGCTTCACCACGGCGTCGGAGCGGCTGATCGAGGCGCCCTCCGGCAGTTTCACGCCAGCGATCAGGTAGAGCTTGTCCTGGGTCGGGATAAAGCCGCGCGGCACGGTGTTGAACATCAGGCCGCTGCCCGCGAGCAGCACCGCGTAGACCGCGAACGCCACGCCGCGGCGCTTGAGGATGCGCGACACGGAGCCCTGATACTTGTCCGAACTCGCCTTGAAGAAGCGATTGAATGGGCCGAACACCCAGCCGAACGCGCGTTCGATGCCGCGCGAGATGGCGTCCTTGGGCGCGCCGTGCGCGTGCAGCAGCTTGGCCGCGAGCGCCGGCGACAGGGTCAACGAGTTGATCGCCGAGATTACCGTCGAGATCGCGATGGTCACCGCGAACTGCTTGTAGAAGGTACCGGTGACGCCGGTCAGGAAGGCCATCGGCACGAACACTGCGCACAGCACCAGCGCGATCGCCACGATTGGCCCGGAAACCTCTTTCATAGCCTGGTGCGCGGCTTCCAGAGGCGTGCGGCCTTCCTCGATATTGCGCTCGACGTTCTCAACCACGACGATCGCGTCGTCGACGACGATGCCGATCGCCAGCACAAGGCCGAACAAGGTCAGTGTATTGATCGAGAAGCCGAGCACATACAGCACAGCGAAGGTGCCGACTACCGACACCGGCACCGCGATCAGCGGAATGATCGAGGCGCGCCAGGTCTGCAGGAACAGGATCACCACCAGCACCACCAACAGGATCGCCTCGCCCAGCGTATGCACCACAGCCTTGATCGAATCGCGCACGAAGATCGTGCTGTCGTAGTCCGAGCGGTAGGTCATGCCCGGCGGGAACTGCTTGGCCAGCTCGTCCATCTTCGCAATCACTGCATCGCGTACGGCCAGCATGTTGGCGCCCGGCGCCTGGAATACGCCGATCGCCGTGGTGTACCTGGCGTCGAGCGCGCCGCGCAAGGTGTAGTCGCTGGCGCCGAGTTCGATGCGCGCCACGTCGGCAAGGCGCACGACCTCGCCGTTGGCGCCGGTTTTGAGCACGATGTTGCCGAACTCCTCGGCCGATTGCAGGCGGCCCTGCGCATTGATGGCGATCAGGAAATCGCTGCCGCCCTTGATCGGTTCGGCGCCAAGCTGGCCGGCCGAGACCTGGATGTTCTGATCCTGCATCGCGCGGACCACGTCGCCCGCGGTCAGGCCGCGCGAGGCGACCTTGTTCGGATCGATCCAAACGCGCATCGCGTAGTCGCCGCCGCCGAACATTCGTATCTGGCCGACGCCAGGCAGGCGCGCGAGTTCGTCCTTGATCTTGATGTTGGCGTAGTTACGCAGGTAGAGCGCATCGTAGCGGCCGTCCGGAGAGTACGGCGTGACCATGACGGCAAAGGTCGGCGACTGCTTCTGCGTGGTCACGCCGAGCGCGACCACTTCCGAAGGCAGGCGCGACAGCGCCTGGGCCACGCGGTTCTGTACGTCGACCTGGGCCCGGCTGGGATCCGTGCCTGGCTCGAACGTGATCGTCATCTGCAAGACGCCGTCGGAACCGGCCACCGATTTCATGTACATCATGTGCTCGGCGCCGTTGATCTGCTCCTCCAGCGGCACCGAGACGGTTTCGGCGATCACCTTGGGATTGGCGCCGGGATAGGTCGCGGTCACGACCACGGTCGGCGGCACCACCTCGGGGTATTCGCTGATCGGCAGCAGCGGGATCGCGATCAGGCCGGCGACGAAGATCACGATGGACAGCACTGCCGCGAAGATCGGGCGGTCGATGAAGAATCTGGAGAAATTCATGGCACGCTTTCCTTACTTCGCCGCGATCGGGGACAGCGCGGCAGGCGGCGCTGGCGGCGCGCCCATAACCACCTTGCTGGCGTTTACCGGCGCGCCCGGGGAGAAGATCTTCTGCAGGCCGGTGACGATGACCTTGTCGTTCGGCGCGAGCCCGGACTGCACAATGCGCATCCCGTCTGCGAGGCCGCCGAGCGTAACGTCCTTGCGCAGGGCCTCGTTTTTCGGGCCGACCACATAGACGTACTTGCGGCCCTGGTCGGTCATGATCGCCTTGTCGTCGATCAGCATTGCCCTGAACTCGGCGCTGCCCTCAAGCTGCACGCGCGCGTACAGACCCGGGGTGAACGCACGGTCGGGATTCGGCACCACCGCACGCAGGATGATCGTGCCGGTGGCCGAGTCGACCTGGTTGTTGACGAAGTTGACCGTGCCGGAATACGGAAAGCCCATGTCGTTGGCGAGGCCGACGCGCACCGGATTGGCCGAGTCTGGCCGCTGGCCTTTGCGCGCGAGTGCCGCGTAGCGCAGGTAGGTCTGCTCGTCCGGCTGGAAGTAGACATAGACCGGATCCTGCGAGACCACGCTGGTCAGCACGCTCTGGTCGGCCTGGGCCAGATTGCCGACCGTCAGCATGGCGCGGCTGACGCGCCCGGCGATCGGCGAGCGCACCTCGGTGAAGCCGAGATTGAGCTTGGCCGTGGCCAGCGCCGCCTCGGCCGCGCGCACGTCGGCGTCGCCCTGGGCCAGGCCGGCGCGGCGCGTGTCGACTTCCTCGCCAGAAATCGCGTTGGCCGCGATCAGCGTCCGTGCGCGCCGCTCCTGCGCGCGCGCCAGTTGCGCCGCCGCGCGTGCACGTTCGAGCTGCGCCGCCGCGCTGTCGTAGGCGGCCTTGTACGGGCGCGGGTCGATCACGAACAGCAGATCGCCGGACTTGACCTCGTGGCCTTCTTTGAACGCGATGCGCTCAATGTAGCCGCTGACCCGCGCGCGCACCTCGACCGCGTCGGTGGCGGCGATGCGGCCGGTGAATTCGTCCCACTGGCGCACGGGTTTGATCACGACCTGAGCCGCGCTGACCTCGGCCGGCGGCGCCGCCGCCGCGTGCGCGCTACCCTTGCTACAGGCGGGGAGAACGGCGGCCATCACGGCCGCGGAAAAAAGGGAGAATCCCGCGCGCAACAACGCGCGATAACGCGGCGAGCAAGGCACGATCGTCTCCTTGATTTAGTTGAAGCTAACTTTAACTTTAGATAAATTTCAGCTTAAGTCAAGTGGTCGCGGTGGGTCCGTTGTTCCGGACACTCTGCCGCAGGCGGCGACGAAACCCCGTGACGCACGCCCTTGCGCGAACCGCATCGGCCGTTCATGATGGGAACGTGAACACAAAAGCCTCCACCATGACTGCTTCGCCCAAACCGAAGGCTGCCGCCCACGACTCGCCGCACCGTAACGAACTAATCAGCATCCGCGATATGACGCAGCAAAGCGGCGTGCCGGCATCCACGCTGCGCTACTACGAAAAGCTCGGGCTGATCGCTTCCGAACGAGAGGGTAGCGGCGAGCATCGCCGCTACCGCGAACTGGTTCTGCAGCGCATCAACTACATTACGCTGGCCCAACGCGCCGGATTCAGCCTGGAGGAAATCGCCGGGCACCTCGCCAAGCTGCCGGCGAACCAGTTACCCTGCGGGAAAGATTGGAAGCCGTTGTCGCGCCTATGGGAGCAGCGCATCGATCAGCGAATCGCCGAACTTGAGCAGTTGAAGATCGAATTGAGGCACTGTACGACCTCTGCGGCCAATTGCTCTGCATGAGGCGAGTTCAAGTCTTGAGCCGGCACATGGCGAACTGGCTTTGCATCAAGGCGGATCCAGCGAAATCGCCGAGACAGTCCCAGAGGATGTGTCGATTGATGGTCGGTTAGCCAATTCACAAGTTGATTTTCTGACCCGACGCCGCCAGGTGTCTGGCATTCGCGAGAGCTCCACCAGCGTGAGTGGCTGCCGGAACCAAGCCGCAACGGCCCCGGCAATTGGGGGGGGGGCGCCGACGGTCCGTTTTGTGAGGCAGAGCCGACGTCCGAATGCCACGTGACAGGGCCAGCCAACGGCTGCTCATGGCCGACTCCGGTCCAACGTCGAACCCGCCCGATAGCGGACACCCGCCATCATCGTCTTGTTGCCACGAGTGGCAGTTATGGCCCGGAGCGGACATTCCACCGTCTCCATGGCGGCCGTTCTTTTCGTCGTTTGCCCCCCTCCTGCTATGCCCGAGAGGCATGCCTCCCTGCATACAAGGTCTTTGTCGCACTTTCCACGGAAGCCTATAGTCGTTGCACCACTGGATCAAAAGTGGCGTTACGAAGAAGTTCGTTGGTTTGATTGCAGAAACCCTCACAGGCGAAGGCTGTACTGTCGTCGACGCCAGGAAGCGAGCGAAGCTGGTCATCGCCGATCTTCGTGATGTGGTTCCGGTTCTAAAAAGGGTCCGGGCAAAGACAACGGTCAATCATTAACTGGATGAGTGACGCGGTGAATCACTCACGGAAATCTTAGGAAATCACATGTCTAAGTTAGCTCAAAAAGTGGCACTCGTTACCGGTGGTTCACGCGGCATCGGTGCGGCAATCGCGAAACGTCTGGCGGCGGATGGAGCGAGCGTGGCCTTGACATACGCGAAGGACGCCAGCGCGGCTTCGGCCGTGGTCAAAGAGATTGAACTCAACGGGGGAAAGGCTATTGCGATCCAGGCGGACGCTACTGACGTCGAAGCTGTCGAGGCTGCTGTCGAGAGAACTTTTGCGACCTTCGGGCGGCTGGATGTGCTGGTGAACAATGCCGGCACGGCCATTCCGAAACCGTTCGAAGACACGACGCTGGAGGAGATGGATAGAGTGATCGACATCAACATCCGCGGCGTATTCGCTATGACCAAGGCTGCGCTGAAGCACCTGAGCGATGGTGGCCGCATCATCATGATCGGTTCGGCGGTGGGCGAGCGTGCCATTGCGCCCGGGCTGGTGCCCTACGCGGCCACGAAGGCGGCGGTCAGGATGTTCACCCAGGCGCTGTCCAGAGAGTTGGGAGGCCGGGGCATCACGGTCAACAACGTCCAGCCGGGGCCGATCGATACAGACCTGAATCCCGCCTCAGGCGATTGGGCGGTGCCGCAGAAGGCCGCCACAGCGCTCGATCGCTACGGGCGCGTCGAGGAGATCGCCGCAATGGTAGCGTTCGTCGCCGGCCCGGAGGCCTCATACATTACCGGGGCGAATCTTACGGTGGATGGCGGGATGAATGCCTGAGCCTGGGCACATATTCGGCCTATGGATTTGAAGAAGGGCGACGTCCGTGCGGGCGCGACGGGGAGTCGATGAGCTAACGGAGTCGGCTCTGAGACGGTCCGCCGCTCAGAGGTACGCTGGCACGCCGGCCAACCATCCGTGAAGCACGAATGCGAACAGAGTCCAACTCGCGAGCCCGATGACAACAGCAGCAGCATCGCGCGCGAGTGTTCCGGCTGGGTAGCGCGTCCCCGCCAGCCGGTCGCGGCGGCGCGCCGACGCGAAATCCGCCACCGCCCAGACCAGGAAGGCGCCGAATAGCACAACCGCAGCAAGCGTTCCATTCGCAAGCAGGTGTGCCAACGCCCAGATCTGGACGCCTATGACCATTGGATGGCCGAGCACCGCCTTGATGTGGTTACCAGGCACGTACGCTGCTGCGATTAGAACGAAGGCCAGTACGGTAAGTAACGCGGTGACATGACGAGCCCACATCGGCGGTGTCCAGAGGACCACGGGGTGCCCGCGAGCCAGCCCGAATCCCCAGACGATCAGTACCAGTCCGACGACCGAAGCCAAGGAGTACAGACCTTTCCAGCCGTTCGGACCCACGCGAGCAATCTGCGCCGTGCGCCAAGGCTCTGCGACAATGCGGACCGAATGCACGGTCAGAAAGATCAACAGTCCTAGTAGCAGTACCATCATGTTGACACCCCACTATGCCAACGTACTCCATGGATTGCGGCGCCATCGGAGAAGAGAACAATTTTTTTTCAAGGTTCGCCTCGCGACTCTGCAACACTCAAGGGCATATCTGGTGCTCCGTGTGGTGCTCCGCTTATCTGGTACTCCGCTTATGTGGTACTCCGCTTATGTGGTACTCCGCTTATGTGGTGCTCCGCTCGCGATCCTCCAACGGCAGACCTGGGCGGTTAAGACCTGCTAAATCTCTAGGCCAAACTCGTTTGAGTATAGTGGTTGAACTCTCAATGTCCACTGGAATTGGGGCGCCAGCTCCAGTGGGCGCCTCGCTCCTTGTTTAGCGCGCGGCCGCCGCACGAGAATGAATACACGTCCGCGGTGGCCCAACGATCCTTGTTCGAACGCGGCGTCCCTCTCTATTCAGTCAGCCATCTTCACGCCAAGACCTACGTCTTCGGAACACAGGCCGTTATTGGTTCTGGCAATTTCTCGAACTCCTCCCAAGGGCATATCGGTGAGCCCGGCATCCTTACCGGCGATGCTGCCGCAGTTGCCGCCGCGCGCAGATTTGTCATGGAACCACGGGAGTCTGGCCATGTCATGAATCAGCAATTCTTGGGTAGCATCGAGCGCATCGCCATCCAAAGCGATCCTTTGTCCTCTAGCCGTCGAAGAGCCAGGACAGAGGGGCCTTTGGCGCCTGCAAGGCCTGATGGGTAGACGAGCAGTCATCCAAGCCGAGGTTGGCGATCGTCTCTTTATCGGCCGAGGAACGGCCGTTTGCCAGCCAGGGACGAACGGCCCTTGTCGACCCTCAGTGGTCATTTGGGGCATCAGATTTGAGGTAAGGTCCCGCGAAGTGGACGATTGGAGTTATCTTGACGGTGGCGGATGCCGGTGCTCAACTCTTCAGGAGACACGAAATGACCAGCAAGAACACGATCTGTTTGTGGTACGAAGGCGGCGCCGTTGACGCCGCAAACTTCTATGCCGAGACATTCCCCGACAGCGCTGTCGGCGCCGTCCTCCGCGCACCGGGCGACTATCCCGACGGCAAGCAGGGCGATGTCCTGACGGTTGGGTTCACCGTCGTCGGCATCCCCTGCCTCGGGCTGAACGGCGGCCCGCATTTCAAGCACAACGAGGCCTTCTCTTTTCAAATCGCGACGGACGACCAGGCCGAAACCGACCGCTTGTGGAACGCGATCGTCGGCAATGGCGGCCAGGAAAGCGCATGCGGCTGGTGCAAGGACCGGTGGGGATTGTCATGGCAGATCACCCCGCGCGCCCTCACCGCGGCGATATCCGACCCGGATCGCGCGGCGGCCAAGCGCGCATTCGACGCAATGATGACCATGAAAAAGATCAACATCGCCGCGATAGAGGCGGCACGGCTGGGTCGAAACCTATCCGCAAGTTGATGGAGCGTGTCCCGGGCGTTCTCCCCTGTTCAGATCTGAGGGGATGGCTGACCGACCGGTTCTGGTCGGAAGGGGCTTCGTAGTTCCCTGTCGACCGTCCGCTCCCGACCCGAGGCGGACATCCGGGGGAGGAGCTAATCGGGGAGCAGTCGGCGAGGCACGCAGAGAAAGCTTACTGTCACCCGTGTCTCGGTCAATGAAGAGGGTGTCGGTAGATGTGTGCCATTGGCCCGCCGTCGCGACATGGCCCTGACGCGAGCGTGCGACGCGAAAACGATCAGTATTACCGATCTTGGTATGAGCGTCTAAAGCGCTAACGGGCGCCGCCGTCCTGCGTCATGACCATCGCGAGCGAGGCGGAAAGAATCGACTTCGCCAGCTTGTCGTCGTCCACCGCGCGCGCGAGCGTAATCGCTCCCACGATGGTCGCGACGATGCCAAGCGCCGCGTTTTCGTTGTTACCGGATGTAGCCTGCGCTATCCGTGCCGCCAATTTCCGTACGTAGCCAGTAAGTAGTTCCCGGATGTCGGGATCCACATGCCGCGCCTCTCCTGCAAGCGCGCACAATGCGCATCCGTTGCCTGGATTTTTCACGTGACGCTCATTGAGGAAGGCCTCGGCAATAGACTGCAGCGGGGTTTTCGCCTGCTTGCCCGACCCCGCGGCAAGAGATGCGAGGCGCTTCTCGCTTTGAATGACCGCGTGCTCAAGTGCTTCCACGATCAACGCATCACGCGACGAAAAATGGCCGTAGAACGCCCCGTGCGTTAAACCCGCGCTGCGCATGCAGTCGGCGACGCCAAGAGCCTCAATGCCGTGTTCGCGGATCTGCCGCGACGCGTTCTCCAGAATGCGCTCCCTGCTCTCAGCCTTCTGTGCCTGCGAATAACCCATTCTTCGCCTCGTCCCTCTTGACAACTTGCATTACGCGCATAATACTGAATTTCTGCATGACGATCAACATACAGAATTGCGCTGTTAGCGATGGTCAGTCAGGTCAGATCGGATGCGGCTGCTGTCCGGCGCTGCATGGCAAGTTCCCAGGTTCTCGCGTCGCCAACAGGCGCCGCTTTCGGCGCGATCTCGCGTCGTAACACGCAATGCAAAGGAGAAGGATCATGCGCTTTAGTGGAAAAACCGCACTCGTAACCGGCGGCAACAGTGGGATTGGCTTTGCTGCGGCGAAGCTTTTGATTGCCGAAGGTGCCCGTGTTGCGATCACCGGACGCGATCGCGCAAAACTGGACGAGGCGGTGTCCGAACTGGGCGAAAACGCCCTTGGCATCCAGGCGGATCTCGACGACGACGCCGCGATCGAATCGATGTTCAAACAGATTCAGGACGCCTTCGGGTCGCTCGATATCGTGTTCGCCAATGCCGGGATTTCCGGTCCCACGCCGCTCGGCGGCACGACATCTGCTGCGTTCGAGGCGATTCTTCGCACTAATCTCACGGCGGTCTTTCTCACGGTTCAAGGGGCCCTTCCGTTGATGAGCGCAGGCGGCTCAATTGTCCTGAACGGCTCGGTGATGCGCGAACTGGGCTCGCCGGGATCGGCCGCTTACTCCGCAACAAAGGCCGGCGTCACTGGAATGGCGAAGGTGTTTGCGTCCGAACTCGTTCAGCGTGGCATCCGGGTGAATACCGTTATCCCTGGCGGCACGCGCACGTCGATCTGGACGCGCGGCGCGAGAGTCGGCGCGACGCTGGAGGAGATCGAAAACGCGCTCGCGCCAGGCGTTCCGATGGGTCGCCTGGCCACACCGGAAGAGGTTGCCAAGGCGGCGCTGTTCCTCGCGTCCGATGATGCTTCGGGCATTACAGCGGCAGAAATCGTCGTCGACGGCGGCACGACCGGTGCCCCCCGAGGCGCACCTCTGTTCCGCAAGGGGTGAAGGGCTTTAGCCATCGCCGCCATGGTCGGCCGCGACCATGCGCCGGCCGAGGTGGCGCCTTCGTGGCGCCCCCTGCATGCCTCCTGCGGGGGCTTCAATGAGAACGCCTCAAAATCCTTTGAGGGCGTGACGCACCAGCAGAGCGGACAGCACGAACATGGTCATACCGATCAGGCCATCCAGCACCTGCCAGGCCCTCGGCCGGGCGAACCAGGGCGCCAGCCAGCGTGCGCCAAATCCCAGAAGCCCAAACCAGAACAGGCTGGCCAAGCTTGCGCCCGCCACGAACCAGCCCTGTAGCGCCGCGGGTTGCTGGGCACCAATGCTGCCCACCAGCAACACCGTATCCAGGTAAACATGGGGGTTGAGCAGCGTGAAGGCAGCCGCCTGCGCCAGTGCGGCACCCCGGCTGAGATCCTCCCCACCCTCAGATGCTTTCAATTGGTGCGAATGCCGCGCACGTCGCAGAGCCTGCCATCCATATACCGCCAGGAAGATGGCCCCGGCCAGCGACAGTGCACGCGCAAGGCCGGGGCTTTCCCCCAAGGCCTGGGCCATGCCCATGACACCCGCGGCAATCAGCAAGGCGTCCGCCATGGCGCAGAACAGCACCACGCTGCCCACATGCTCACAACGCAGACCCTGGCGCAGTACGAATGCGTTCTGCGCGCCGATGGCCACGATGAGCCCCAGGCTCAAGGCCAGGCCCTGGAGGGAAACGGATAAGGCGAGCGAAGTGGTGGCAAGCGAGGTGATCATGCGTGGAGCTTGCCTGCACTTGCGAATGAAGACAAACTACCTTTTCTTCATTCGGTTTAGCTAAACTTATCTGATGCTTGATTACTCCGCTCTATCCGCATTGGCTGCTGTGGTTCGGGAGGGCAGCTTCGAGCGTGCAGCCCGCGCGCTCCATGTGACGCCATCGGCGATATCGCAGCGGATCCGGCTGCTGGAGGAGCGCGTAGGCTGCGCGCTGGTGGTGCGCGATCAGCCCTGCCGGGCCACGGAGACGGGGCGACGACTGTGCCAACACGTTGACCGTGTGCGGCTGCTCGAGCAGGCGTTGCAGGGGGCTCTACCGGCGCTTGCTCCGGAGGGCATT
The DNA here is from genome assembly GCF_044627735.1 of Cupriavidus sp. CuC1. Lineage (NCBI taxonomy): Bacteria > Pseudomonadati > Pseudomonadota > Betaproteobacteria > Burkholderiales > Burkholderiaceae > Cupriavidus > Cupriavidus sp. CuC1. The sequence continues at coordinate 11,835 of NZ_JBIUHC010000131.1, forward strand.
GCACGGGTAGCGCTACCCATTGCGGTGAATGCCGACAGCCTGGCCACGTGGGTCGCCCCGGCCATCGCGGCCTTTGCTGCAGAAAGTCCCGTGTTGATGGAGGTGACGGTGGATGACCAGGAACACACCACCGAGTGGTTGCGCAGCGGCGCAGTGCTGGCCGCCGTGACGGCCACAGCGCGTCCTGCCGCAGGCTGCAACAGCCGCCCGTTGGGCTCCATGCGCTACCTGGCGGCCGCCAGCCCGGCATTCGTGCAACGCCATTTCGCCGACGGCGTGGGGGCTGGCAGTCTGGCGAAGGCGCCCAGCCTGGTGTTCAACACCAAAGACGAGTTGCAGGCGCGCTGGGCGCGGCGTTTATGCCATCGGCATGTGGAGCTTCCCCGGCACACGTTGCCTTCGCCACAGGCCTTTGTGACCGCAGCCGTGGCAGGCATGGGCTGGGGCTTGCATCCGAAGGCACTGATCGCCCCTCATCTTCAGGACGGCTCACTCGTCGAGTTGGTGCCGAACACCCCGCTGGACGTACCACTTCACTGGCAACACGCACGCGCGGCGTCAGGGTTGCTCGATGGTTTGAGTCGCGAGGTTCTGGCCGCCGCCCGTGCCGCTCTGCTACCGCCCTGACTTGCATCGGATCAGGCACGTGTTGTCTGAATCAGATGTATGTCTGCTTCTGGGCCGGGAGGGGCCCTTGGCCATCAGGCGTCGGTCGTCGTATGCCGACCCGGAACCGTCATTCGAAAACCTCGATGGCGGGCGTTCAAAGATGCGGCAATACACGTCCTTTATATTTGCGAATCAGCGTTACCGGAGGAGATCGACGCGGTTCCCAATTCAGCAATCGAGTGATCGGCGTCGCGAACGGAGGGTCGCAGGTGACACTCAAGATGCAGCAGATCGTACCAGATGCCATGAAGCTTCATGCTACGTCTAGCTGTCCCGTACACTGCAAAACCATTGCGTGTCAGAACACGAGAAGACGCCTGATTTTCAGGCCTGACCGTGGCCTCGATTCGCCATAGGTCAAAATCATCACGAGCCTTGCTTAACACTAGCTCAACTGCTTTGGTCGCATATCCGTCACCCGCGAAGCGCTCGCCGATTCGATATCCGAGCGACGCCTTGTTAAAGTAAGGGCGTGTCACGCCGCCAAGGTTGACTCGTCCAGCAATCACTTCTTTTCGCTTTACCAGAAACTGATATGTCCTATCAGCGGATGCGTCCTCTTGAGCTGTCGCATTGCTTGCCGAACTGACCGACCGGCACTCACTCGCGCATGGCAGGCAAATGGAGCTTGCTGGGGATGTCCCGCCCCTGGGCATCCAAGCACGGCTTGCTGCCGATCCCTTGACTATTCGGATTGTTGTTGAGTGCGACGGCGCCATACTCGAAGCAACGTTTGGATTCGAACACCAGCGCGGTTGTGGCACCCAGCGGATCAAACTCGATGATCAAACGGCGGTAGCGCATGTTCGCGGTGCCGACTACGCCTGCTCCTGAACCTGCGGCCACGAGCACGGCGAGACCGCCAGAGGTGTAGGTGCTGGCATACGCTATCCAGGACTCGTCAATCGCCACGACGTCGGGCTCGCCCAGCAGCATTAACACATCCTCGCGCGTGGTCTCACCCGCCTTGATGGCCACCGGAGCCGTGGCTGCGACATTCTCGCGGCTGTCCCGATCATAGCCTGGTGGGATGGGGATCGGGCAGCCGGCTAGCAGCAACGCCGCACTGCCTGCGCCAGCGATGGACCAGTACGCATGCGAAGACATTGCATTTCCTTCCCCGGTCAGGGCGAGTTTGGAATCGACCGGATCCTGACCAGGGAGTGGCGCCGCAGCACGCCATGCTCGTCAAAGGCGAGCACCAGGCTGTACTTGCCATTCCATTCCTTGCCGCTACGGTGCATCAGGATGTAGCCGGCCTGGTCCTCGTCCAACAGATACGTATGAATGCGCCCGGCCTCAAACGTTGCACTGGGTTCGGCCAGGTGCAGGTAGACGTCTTCGCGCGTCGTCGAACCGTCTTGCAGGAATGACAGGAGCTGCGGAGTGCCGACCACCGGTGTCCCGCAAGCTACCAAGAGAATGGCGAGACAGCCGGCGGCGAAGAAAAAGGCGGTCCGCGACATGCTGCGGCCTTGGCAGCCGTTGGCAGCGGTCGCGTGCAACCGCTGGCGTTGGCCGTCTCGTCGCATCCCACTCTCCTCAGCTTACTGCACCTAACATAGACGATATGGCGCAGAGCGCAATTGGCGGATGCTCGCGGGTGCGCCACCGATCACGCGGCTCATGCCGCCCATTCGGGACGTCGTTCGACCGCCGCTATGGCGGCGGGTCTTCAATGTTGACGGTTTGCGGAACGTGGAAACAGACGGGTTGACTTTTCGGGTGTCTGCTTTGGCCGATTATGCCCTTCGATCATGTGATGCTTGCTTATCAACCTGTAGCTGCCATTGGTCGTCTTAACTCTTAACTTGAACGGAGGCATCAGTCGCTAGTGAGGTAGTGGACAGGAAAAACTGCCCCAATGGACTAGTCTTGACAATATCGCCCAGCTACCGATGCAAGCCGGCGGCCTTGCCTTGCGCCGCTTAACGTGGCCGTTGGGTGTTCGTCGATAACCGATCCTTTGAGGGGGGAAGAACCGATGAGTGATTCAACAAGCGGATCCATCAAGGTGGGCGTCATCACCGACATTACAGGTCCCCTCTCGTTCTTGGGTATCGCCAATGCAAATGTGGCCAAAATGGTGATCAATGAGATCAACGCAAGGGGTGGCTTGTTGGGACGGAAGATCGATCTGTACCTCGAGGACAGCGCAACGACCGATAGCGTTGGGCAAGCCAAGGCGAGCAAGCTCGTCCAGCAAGATCAGGTCGACGTTGTCTTCGGCGGCATTTACAGCTCCATGAGGCAAGCCATCAAGGGCCCTGCTGTGTTGCAGGGCAAGAAGCTTTACATCTATCCGGAGCAATACGAGGGAGAGGAATGCCACCCGCTGATCTTCTGCACCGGCCCGGTGCCAGCTCAGCAGGTTGAATCCACGATTCCATGGCTGATGGAGAAAACCGGAGCAAAGAAGTTCTACTGTCCGTCGGCTGATTACATCTGGCCGCACACGATGAACAGGAAGCTACGTGAGGTGGCAACCGCCCATGGCGGCTCGATCGTCGGCGAGGAGTACTTTCCGCTCGACCACACCGACTATAGAGCGACAATCGAGAAGATCATCTCCAGCGGAGCCGAGGTGGTATTCAACACGATAGTGCCGCCCGGCCTGGGGTCGTTCCTCGAACAACTCCATCAGTCCGGCTTCATGAAGCGCGGCGGCCACCTCGTGTGCACGTACTTCGAGGAGAACTTCCTGGGCTTCTTTCCGCCGGAACAAGTGGAGGGCCTATACAGTTGCCTCGACTACTACCAGAACGTCAACGATCCTTTTAGCAAGGAACTGTTGGCGAAGTATGACAAGCTCTATCCAGGCGACGCCAAATTCACCGCTGGCAGCGCAGCCACCGGCATGTACCGTGGCCTGAAACTCTGGGAGGCTGCGGTAAACGAAGCCGGCTCGCTAACCCAGGATGATGTGATCAAAGCACTGGACCACGCGAAGATCGCACAGGGGCCAGGCGGCCCGGCTGAAATGGTGCCTGGCCAGCATCACGTCCGGATGAACATGTATATCGCCCAGGTGGAGGGCATGAAATTCGAAATCGTCAAGAACCTGGGGGCCATGGATCCAAAGGAGTGTATGCAAGGAATAAAGTAAGCGACCAGGATTCCACGGCTTTGCGCGCTGTGCATCCAGTGTTACGCGTAACGGCTGTATCTGCCCCATCCGGATGAACGCGAAAGTCTTGCATTTCAGCCGGCCAACGCCATGAAACAGGAAGCACAAGCACCTCGAGAGCGGCAGCTCGGCGTTCTTCAAAGCGGACACTCCTGATGGACCCAGAAGGCCAACTGCCCGTCAGCGGCTATGGCCAATGAGTTCCCGTTCGTTAGCCAAGGACGAACGGCCGTTTCCGCAACCCGCTTGAGACAGTCGATCGCTGGACGTAAAAGTCTGCTCTTACCGGGTAAGCGGCCGCTCAGCCGCAGACAATGAATCCCGTCACACTTGTCACTCCCACCGTTCGACGTCTGGCGACTAAAACTACCTCATGACCAACAGCGAGCGATCGGCAGTGAACGGTATTGCGTTCCAGCCCGAGGACACGCGAGCTCGCTCTAATTCTGAGGTTGCAATGACCACGATGACATCACCTGATGACGGCCGTAAAGAAGGACAGCACGCCATGAACACGCTGCCGATTGTGTCGCCACAAGAGTGGGAGGCTGCGCGCGAGCAGCTTCTCGTCAAAGAGAAGGCCTTGACCCGCGCCCGTGACGCATTGGCCGCCGAGCGACGGCGGATGCCCTGGGTTGCCGTTGAAAAAGCGTATGTGTTCAACGGGCCCGAGGGCAAAGCGGGCCTGCTTGACCTGTTCGACGGTCGCCGCCAGCTGATCATCTATCGCGCCTTCTTTGAACCTGGCGTGCACGGCTGGCCGGAGCATGCCTGCATCGGCTGTTCCATGGTGGCCGACCACGTTGCCCACCTTGCCCATTTGAACGCCCGCGACACCACCCTCGTGTTCGCCTCACGCGCGCCGCAGGCTGACATCGCGCGCCTGAAGGCTCGAATGGGGTGGGAGATCCCCTGGTACACGATCACCGACAGTTTCGACGCGGACTTCGGTGTGGACCAGTGGCACGGCCACAACGCGTTCCTCCGCGACGGCGATCGCGTGTTCCGCACCTACTTCATCAACAGCCGCGGCGACGAAGCGATGGGCACCACCTGGAGCTACCTCGACATGACGGCGCTCGGGCGTCAGGAGACGTGGGAGGACTCGCCGGAGGGCTACCCTCAGAGCCGACCGTATAAGTGGTGGAACTGGCACGACAGTTACGTCCCCGACGCCGCGCCTGACCCGGAGTGGGTCGAGGTGTCAGATGCCGGGGAGGCCGCTTTTCGGAAACGCGGCGGCTAGATCAGCCGGCGGATCGCCGGATCAACTGGCGCAGCGACAGCGCGTGCAGCAGGATCGAGCTTGGCACGACAAATGCCGGGGTCAACACATCCGGATAAGCGCCGGCACCGATGCTTGGCACATTCGGAACGATCAGTTGGAACCGGCCGGGCGAAGTGATCAACCCCAGGGTGATGGCAATGGCGAAATCCGCGAGGCCGAAGATGTTCCAGATGATCGCCGCTTTCCGACCCTCGGCCGTGCCGGTCGCGACGGCGATTGCCGCCGGTACGGCGAACACGCCGGTCAGCACGTCGCCGATTCCCGCCGGCAACGCGAACACGCCGGGCATCTCCCCACGCAGCCAGGCAGCGAGAGCCCAGCTGCCGAATACGCGGTAAAGCTGAATGGCGACGAGCCAGGTCTCAGGCATCGCATCGAGCACCTGCCCCATCCGCTTCGGCAACAGCAACAGTGGCGCACCGATCAGCACCGGAAGAAAGATCGCCAACGGCAGCAACGGCATCGGTGAGGGCGAGGTGCCGCTGCCGAAGACGCCATTGATGGCCGCGCTCCAGGCGACGGCGAACCAAAGCGTGTATGGGATCATCACCGCAAGCCAGGTCGTGCGGCGTCGGCCCAGCGTCAGGTCGGTGCGTTCGAGGCCAAGCCATAAACCGACCGCGATAACAGCATGGGCCGTCAGTTGGTGAGCGGTGGTGGGAACGCCGCTGGCCGGGATAATCGGCTGCCAGTAGATCAAGCCAATCCACAGAACCGTCAGCGGTGCTATCCAAAGCAGGCCGCGCCACGCGGGATGCGGCGAGACGATATCAGCAGGAACACGAGCGGCGGTCATGAGCGGTTCTCCATGTGATTCCGGATCTTCGTGGGGGCGGCTTCGAACACCGCAGTGAGAATGCCGAGTCGGCCTTCCATGAGATTGCGTCCCAGGTTGATGAATAGTTGCGCGAAGTCCGGCCCCAGCACCACGCCGAGATTTGGCGAGGGCGGCGGCCCAGACGCACGCCGTTGGGTGATCCAGGCTTTTGCGGCTTCCGTGTCGTCTTGCCACGCCAGCGTGCGGAAGCCTGCTTTCTCGATTGCCTCGTGTGTTGCCTCGGCCGTCAGGAGAAAGCTCGTGGCCGGGGTTCGCGCCCAAGGAACGGGATAGAGCAGTTCGCTGCCGTTTGCGACGACGTCGAACGTCGCGAACTTGCCGCCTGGCTTCAGCACACGTCGGATCTCTCGGTAAAGCCGCGCGCGATCGGCGATGTTCATCGCAACATGCTGCAGCAACACCACATCAAAGCGGCTGTCGTCGAAGGGAAGTTCGAGGGCGCTGGCGGTACGAAACGACACCTGTTCGCTTTGCCTGGTGCGCTGGGTGAGATAGCGCGCGGCATCCACAAACGGTTCGCTGAGGTCGATACCCGTAACCCGGCAGCCACGGGTTGCAGCCAGAACACGGGCCGGCCCGCCGATGCCCGATCCGACGTCCAGCACCGACATGTCGGCGGTGATCCCGGCCAACTCGGCAAGCTCGGCGGTGGCAGCAAGCCCACGGGTGTGAAACTGGTCGAGGGCGTCCAGTTGCTGTGGTGTGAGCGGCTGATCCTCCGGTCCAAGGACCGCGAGTGCGACCCTCAGCCGCTCGGTCAAGCCGGTCGCGCGATAGTGATCGCGCACGCCATCAAGTGCATCGTTCATTGCGAGGTTCCTCCACGGTCTCAAGCGGATTGTTCCGGGCTTGCGAGTCGAGATCGGCGCGACGCCTCATCCGCAGGTGTAGGTGTACCATGACCTCCGGCGAGCGACTATTCATCACAACGTTGACGGGCTATGAAGCAGAACTTCACAGTCAGGCAGGGCGCGCTCGATGGCGTGGAGGCGTTCCTCAGCGTTGCCCGGCATCGCAATTTTCGCCGGGCAGCCGCCGAACTCGGCGTGACCCCCTCGGCCGTCAGCCAGGCGGTGCATGTGCTTGAAGCGCGCATTGGCGCAGCGCTCTTCATACGCACCACGCGCAGTGTCGGTCTGACAGAAGCTGGCGAACGGTTTCTTTCGCGTGCAAAGCCTGCCTTCGAAGAGCTTGTCGCCGCCAGTGAGGTTGCGCGCGGACTCGGCCAGCGGCCTGCCGGATTGTTGCGTCTTTCGGTGCCGCGCGCGGTGGTGCCGATCCTGCTGGAACCACTGATTGCATCCTTCTGCAAGGCTTATCCCGAGGTCGAAGTGGAGATCGCCGTAAGCGAGGAGCTGATCGATCTTGCGGCGGAAGGCTTCGACGCCGGCATCCGGCTAGCTCAGTTCGTTGCCGCGGACATGGTCGCGGTGCCGTTGACGCCCCCATTTCGTCTTATCATCGTCGGCAGCCCTGCCTACTTCGCAGGCCGCAGCCGTCCCGAACGCATGGACGATCTGCGCGAACATGCATGTTTGCGATGGCGGCGATCCAACGGTGCGATCGCGCCCTGGTCATTCAACGACAACGGCCGCGCGATCGAGATCGTTGTATCGGGCCCTCTCATCGCGCATGACTTCCCTACCATGCTGGGTGCGGCAGTCGAAGGTTTAGGCCTTGCCCAGCTACCTGAGCCGATGGTCGCCGAAGGGCTGGGAGCGGGGAAACTGGTGCTCGTGCTGGAGCCGTTAGCGCCGGTGATACCGGGCGTGTTTCTCTACTATCCAAGCCGTCGGCAGATCATGCCGAAGCTGCGTGCGTTCATCGATCACGTGAAGAACTACCCGGCGGGCCCTGGCAGTGTCGGGCACCCCTGAAATCGCAAGTCAATCTCCTCCAAAGGAGTTTTTCAACACTATCGGCTGGTTGTGGCCGCTCGACCGATGGCTGCTCGCGACCCTGCGCCGTCCTTCGGGCAGGCCCGGAGTCAATGGCGGGATTTGGGATACAACGGCCAAGGTAAGCCGGACGAGGAGTCGTCGGTCTATCCTCGCATGTGCTAGCCGGCAGCCGCGCGCGAGACTGTAACACTTGCCAAGACCACCGCCAGGCAAACACCGAGCTCGGGCTCGGCGTCTTGGAGCTAGTTGCACTGCTCGCCGCTGTCTGGAGGGCGCATTGATCTCCATCGACATTGCTCCATGCAGCAAATTGCGCCGAAATGTTATATGATGGCCATCATGAAGAAGCCGCAAATCAATCGGAAAACAGTCAGCCGTAGGGAAATCACGCACGAGCGCATCGTCGAGGTTGCCGCGCGCGCGATTCGGCGCAGCGGTTATGACGGCACGGGAGTGGCTGAAATCATGAAGGAGGCCGGCCTGACGCATGGCGGCTTCTATGCCCACTTTCCATCGCGCGAGGCGCTGCTTGCCGAAGCTGCTGACCGCGCCGGTGCTGAAGCCGTGGCCCTGTCGGAACATATCGCCGCCTCCGTGCCGCCAGAGCAAGCATTGCCGTCGATGGTGCGCGCCTATTTGTCGAAGGAGCATTGTGAAGGCATAGAGACTGGCTGCCCGGTCTCCGCCCTCGGCTCGGAGATGCCGCGCCAGGCGCCGGCCGTGCGGCGCGCAGCCACCCGCCGCATCAAGGAGATGGTCGATGTCGTTGCGCGCCAATTGCCCGATTGGGGTCAGCCGGGCGCGCACGAACAAGCACTTATGACGGTTGCCACCATGGTTGGCACCATGGTGCTGGCGCGTGCCGTTGACGACCCCAAGCTGTCGGACAGCTTTCTTGAAGCAGCATTGAAAAAACTCGTGCCCACTGACGCGTAAATCCGCCGGCCCGGTGCCGGTTTTCGCTGAATCTAAAATATGATGAACATCATATTTTATCAAGATGAATGCCCGACCAACCACGTAAAGACATCCCTCGATATCGGAAGGACATCATGGAAACCAAAATAGCGCTTGTTACGGGCGCCTCGTCTGGAATCGGCGAAGCCACGGCAAAGCGGCTTACGAAGGCCGGATACAAGGTCTATGGCACCAGCCGGCGCGGTGCACAAGCCGGCCAGCGGACGTTCGAGATGCTGCCACTTGACGTGACTAGCGAAGAATCAGTGGAAGCTGCCGTCAAGGAAGTACTGCGCCTACACGGCCGCATCGACCTGCTGGTGAACAACGCTGGCTTCGGCGTTGCCCCTGCCGCTGCAGAAGAGAGTTCGATTGACCAGGCCCGCGCGATCTTCGATACGAACTTCTTCGGGATTGTCCGCATGACGCGTGCCGTGTTGCCCCATATGCGGCAACAAGGTAGCGGCCGCATCATCAACATCGGCTCTGTGCTGGGTTTCTTACCCATGCCCTATATGGCGCTGTATTCCGCCACCAAGCACGCGGTCGCAGGCTATTCGGAGTCGCTCGACCATGAGTTGCGCACGATGGGCATCCGGGTATCGGTCATTGAGCCTGCCTATATCAAGACGCCTTTTGACGCGAACTTCATGGCGCCCGACGCCCCCCTCGACGAGTACTGCGAGGTGCGCTCGGCCGTGGACAAGCGAGTCAAGGAGGTGGTCGAGGGCGCTGACGGTCCCGAGGTTGTGGCCGAGACCGTACTGCAGGCCGCCATCGCGGCTCGTCCGAAACTCCGCTATGCAGCCGGTGGACTCGCCGGCCGTCTGCGATTGCTACGCAGATTTGCGCCTGCGGGCTTGGTAGACGCGGGTATTCGCAAAGATCTGCGGCTCGCAACGTAGTCGGTGTTACTGCCTCCTCCCCGTCCAAAGGGCAGACTACAAGGACGTGCTGGCATAGTCGTCGACGTCAACGCATGACTGTGCTGCGACCGATCTGCAGCTCTACATCCGTGCTACTGCCTGCGAAAAAAACTTGACGCAACGAGAAACTGACAAGGAACCATGATGAAGGCATTCGTCGTCGATCGATATGGACGCAAAAATGGCGTACGAGCCGGCGATATGCCGGTCCCGGAGCTGCGCGAGGACGACGTATTGATCCAGATTCACGCCGCTGGCGTGAATCCTCTCGATTCCAAGATCAGGGACGGGGAGTTCAAGTTAATTTTGCCTTATCGTTTGCCATTGATTTTGGGCAACGATCTGGCCGGGGTTGTTGTCCGCGTCGGATCGCGCGTACGACGATTCAAACCGGGCGACGAGGTCTATGCGCGACCGCACAAGGATCGCATCGGCACTTTCGCGGAATTCATTGCGGTCAAAGAGGATGGCGTGGCGCTCAAGCCCACAGCACTCACGATGGAGGAGGCGGCTTCAATCCCGTTGGTGGGATTGACCGCCTGGCAGGCGCTGATCGAAAAAGGGCAACTCAAGAAAGGGCAGAAAGTGCTCATACATGCTGGCTCGGGCGGCGTTGGTACCTTTGCCATTCAACTGGCAAAGCATGTGGGCGCGACTGTCGCGACGACAACGAGCGCGCCGAATATCGAACTGGTGAAGCGCCTCGGTGCGGATATCGTCATCGATTACAAGAAAGACGACTTTGGGGCCATCCTGAAGGACTACGACGTGGTACTGGATACGCAGGGCGGAAATTCTCTCGAGAAGTCGCTGCGAGTGCTCAAGCCGGGTGGCAACCTCATCGGGATCGCGGGTCCGCCTGATCCCGATTTTGCGAAAGAGATGGGTGCCTCTTGGTTCCTGAAAGCGGCGATGCGCTTTCTGAGCTATCGCATCAGAAAAGCGGCGAAACGTCATGAGGTCAGCTATTCATTTGTTTTCATGCGTGCCAACGCAGACCAACTAGGCCAGATCGCCACGCTCATCGACGCAGGCGCGATAAGGCCCGTGATCGATCGGGTTTTCCCGTTCGAGTCAACCAAAGAGGCTTTGGCTTACGTCGAAACAGGACGTGCAAAGGGTAAGGTTGTCATCAAGATCCGATAGTGACTATGTCGTCGACGTCAATTCTTGCAACGTGGAGAGTCAACCGTCCGTTGTCAGCGTGGAGCCGACCTTCAAACGTCCGCGTAGCAATCAAGTGGAATGGCCGCTCGTGGCTGCGAACTCAGCCTGAAGCTCTGCGTGATTCACGATCTGGGTGAGGCCCTTCACGGTGACATCCCGGCCGTCGATTCAAAGCGCGGGCCAGGACAAGAGCCAGCAGGAGAGGGACGACCTGATCGTGCTTTTCAGGACGATCCGCGCGATCGTCGACGATGACATGAAAGGGCGGATGCGAGCGTGATCAACCCGACGACCCCGTGCCACTGACAATCCGCCCGGAAACCCCTGCCGACGTCGCCGCGATCGAACGCCTGACGGCCGCAGCCTTCCGGAATGCGCCCCACACCAGCCATACCGAACACTTCATCGTGAACGCCCTGCGCCGCGCCGGGCAGCTTTCGGTTTCGCTGGTGGGGTGGGACGGCGCCGGCATGGTGGGTCATGTTGCGCTCTCGGCGCTGCGCGGCCTGGGTGCTGCCGGCTGCGTGGTGCTCGGCGATCCTGCCTTCTATGGGCGCTTCGGCTTTGTGGCAAAGCCGGAACTGGTGCTCGCCGGCGTGCCCGCCGAATACTTCCAGTCCTTGTCATTCCAAGGCAGCCGGGCCGCGGGCGCCGTGCGCTATCACGCGGCATTCGACGCCACGGCGTGATCGCCGGCCGTTGCGAAATCCGGATTGACGCATTGCGCCAAAAGAAACGGAGGCGCCACATCCAGTGCTGGCGCGGTCCACAAGGCATTGTCTGGCGGGCAGGAAAGTGTATCGGTCTATCTCAGGGTTTCCCCTGATCCACGGACAGGAGTAAATTCATGCATCGCCATGCCGCACTGGATGTCGGCGAAGCCGCCGGGCGCTGCGTTAAGCCGAGGGTGTCCAGTGATCATGTCGCGCTCTGCCATCGGAGAAGCCGGATTTCATGTTGTTGGCGGAGCCTCGTGCCCAGGCGCATCCCGGTGCGCCTTCACCCAAGTCAGCAGGAAAGGAAGTGAACCCATGAGTTCCACGATCGAAGCACTGTTCCCGAAGCAACAAGGCGCCGCGGACAAAATCGTCACCGCGCTCAACCACCAGGAGATCGTCGTCGCCTTGTCGGCGCTGGTGGCTGACCAGCGCGTGGCCGTGCTGCACATGCTGTACCCCCGCACCGACGCGCGCACGCACAAAAGCCTCGACACACTGGTCAGCACGCTGCACGGCCACGGCCTGCACGAGGTGGCCACGCTGGTCTCGCAGGAAGCGCACTACCTGATCTTCAAGGACCCCGCCAAGGCATGGAAGGCGTTCCAGGAGATTCGCCACGACTCGCTGGCGATCGGGGTGCACCTTTACTACAAGGGGCTTTCGGGAGACGACGCGGAAAAGTCGCTCGATGCGGACGCGCACCAGAAGGTGGATACGCCAGCGCGCCATTACTGAGTGGCTTTATTGCCGCTGGCCGCACGGGCAGGGCGAGAGGCCGCTGGCGCTCACCCTGCCGGTTTTCCGGCGTAGAATTCCTCGTCGGGAACCGAAGAGGAGCGCGCATGCCGGACCCTTCATCCAGTGCGGAAGCAACCCTGGTCCCGGTGCGCCCCGACCGGGAGATCGCTACCAGCCAGCGTTTGCCCTACTTCGTCGGCATTTCCGCGCTTAGCGCGGGTGCCAAAGGTTTGTCGATGTACATCGTCGTCGTGCCGCCAGGCGGCCACGCCGAACCGCACGTGCATTGCGGCTACGAGACGGGCATCTACGTGCTGGAGGGGCGTGTCGAGACCCGCTACGGGCCCGGGCTGCGCCAGTCGGTCATCTCCGAGGCCGGCGACTTCCTCTTCATTCCGCCGGGCGTGCCGCACCAGCCGTTCAACCTGAGTGCGACGACGCCCGCCAAAGCTATCGTTGCGCGCAACCAGCCGGACGAGCTCGAGCAGGTATTACCGTACGATCCGTTGCGGGAATAAAATCTCATGCTTTCGCACCAACGCTACGAAACATGCGCATTGCGTTTGAAAGCCCCAGGCAGGCAGAGGTCATCCGCCTGATCGACGAACTGGACGCCTACCAGAAGCCGCTGTACCCGCCGGAGAGCCATCACGGCATCGACATCGACGCGCTGTCCCAACCCAACGTTCTCTTTGCCGTCGTGCGGGACCAGCAGGGCGCTGCCGTTGGCTGCGGGGCGATGGTCTTGCAGCCGGAGTTTGGCGAGATCAAGCGCATGTTCGTGCGTCCGCAGAACCGGGGCGGCGGCATTGCGATGAGGCTGTTGGCCACGCTTGAGAAAGAAGCCACGGCCAGGGCCTGCCCGCGCTTCATGCTTGAGACCGGCGTCAGCCAGCCCGAGGCGCTGGCGCTGTACGCCCGGGCCGGCTACGAAAGGTGCGGGCCGTTCGGAGACTACGTTGACGACCCGCTCAGCGTGTTCATGCAGAAGGACGCGGCTTAACCTTGCAATACGGACTGCAGCGCAAAAAGTGTATTAAGCGTGGCATTGAAGGGTGAGCGGAGTATCATCGGGGCCGCCTGCCACTCTTTCCGTCCCGGATGTCCCGCATTCCTGCCATCGCTCAATCCGAAGTCCGCCACGTTTCCCGAGTTCCCCGCGTTCCCCGTTTTTCCCGCTTGCTCGGCGCCGCGGCGCTGGCGCTGGCCTGCCTCGCCGTCACGCCGCGCCCCGCGCTCGCCTACGACATCGGCGAGGTCATCGAAGCCATGCGCCTTAGCCGCTATGCCCTGAACGCGCCGGAGCGCCGCGTGTGGGGCACCGAGAACGCGCGCGATGCGCTGCTGGTCGGCCAGGTCGAGAACCGCCTGTTCTTCTACCGCTACGTGCGCGAAGGCAGCACGTCCACGCTGGCGTTCCGCTCGCCGCCATTGGTGATCGACCCGGGCACATGGCGGGCGTCGCATGAGGAAAACGTGTCCGTCACCACGCCCCGGGGCGACGAGATCTTCTACTGGGTGGCCTATACCTACAACGATGTCGACGGCAAGCAGGTGAACGGCTACCTGGTGGACGCCGCCGGTGAAGCCATCACGGTGCGCGCCGACGCCAGCACCGCGACGGTGACCAGCACGCGCCCCTGGGACGCGGCACGCCAGGCCCGGGCCATGGCCACGTTGCGCAAAGCCCTGGTGCGCTATCCCAGCCGCTTGACAGCCATGCCGGCCGACATGCGCTTCGTGCAGCGCCCGCCGGTCGACACGCTGGCAGCCTTCCGCACGCTGCACCAGGCGGCACGCGCCATCCCCCGCGCGAAGACAGCGGAATTCGCCCGCGCGCTGGCGCAGTTGCGCACCTTTGTCATGGAGCAGGACTATCGAGAGATCGATCCCAAGGGCGAATACTCCGACACGCTGGTCGCCCTGAACGACTATGGATTCTGGCTGGCCGAGGCCGGCGATGCCGCCCAGGCCGACCTGATCCTGGGGGAGGTGCTGCGCCGGGACCCGTCGCGCATCGCGGCCTACCTGAACCGCGCGGACGCGCGCTGGCAGCAACGCGAGCGCGAGCGCAACCCGGAAAAGCGCGACTACTACCTGGCGCTGGCGCGCGAGGACTACCGCCAGTACTGCAGCCTGCGGCTGGTGTCCAACAATGCCATCCCGTCCAACGTGGCGGCCCGCATCGGCACCGCGCTGGACGAGAAGCAACTGACCCCAGCCACGTGCCGGCCGCGCCTGGAGATCTTCCCGGCGATCAAGGCCGGCGACCTGCAGGCGGTGCGCCTGCAACTGGCGCGCGGCCAGGATCCGAACGGGGTCAACGAGCATGGCGTCTCCGCGCTGAGCGTGGCGGTGTACTACCAGCAGGTGGAGATCGTGCGCGCCTTGCTGGCCGACGGCGCCAAGGTGGACGGGCCGAACCGGGGCTCGGCCTTGATGGCGTCGGCCATGCGGGACGGGCGCGACAAGCGGCCATTGGCGCAGCGCTACGCCATCGCGGACATCCTGCTGGCGGCCGGCGCCTCGCTCGAGGTGCCCGACCTCAACGGCACGCCCTTGCTGATCACGCGCACGTCCTACTATGGGGAAGATCGCGACACGCTGGAGTACCTGCTGTCCCACGGCGCCGATCCGAACACGCATGACAAAAAGGGCCGCACCGTGCTGCACGCCGCCATCAGCAACTTCCGCACGCGCTGGTTTGCGGATCAGCTGCTGGCCAAGGGCGCCGACATCAATGCGGCCTACATCTGGAACGGCTACGGCAACCGCGTCATGTGGGAAACCCCGCTGCTCGATGCGCTGCGCGAGTCGACCAGCGAGCTGAAGCCGGGCGTGGCCCTTGCCATCCCGGAGCGCGTGGCCTTTGTGCTGGATCGTGGCGCGGACTCTTCGGTGGGCGGCTATGGCGGCAAGGACGCCGTGGCGCGCAACGGCCTGGACGCGGCGCTGAGCCTCTCGGCCCCCTATTTTCAGCCCGCGCTGGTAGACCGGCTGGTGCAGGCCTCGCGCCAGCCGGCGGCGCCGCTGACCAGCGAGCCCCTGTCAGCCCTGCTGCGCGCGTGGAGCTACCTGGAGGCGCGCGCGGACGCCAGCAAGGACAGCGCCGCGTGGGACGGCCTGCGCGCGAGCGCCCGTGCCGCGGCCGAGCGCATGGTCGCCGCCGGCGTCAGCCTCAAATACCAGAACAGCGCGCAAGGCATGAAGGACAACGCGATCGCGCCGCTGAGCGTGCCGTGGCTGCCGGATGACCTGTACCTGGCGTGGCTCAAGGCGGGTGCCGACCAGACCGACCGCAGCGACGGCGGCATGCGCATCAACAGCGTGGACCAGAACGACGCGCCGCCGCTGGTGATCATGATGCAGCTGGGCCAGCAAGCCAAGGTGAAGATGCTGCTGGAACACGACGCCGCGCTGTACCGCGACCCGCAGCGCTGTGGCATGGCGGTGGCGGATGTGCAGTCATGGCAGCTGGGCAACGCCGGCAAGGTCATCAGCCCAGAAATGGCGGACGCGATCAGCCATGTCATGCAAGGCGCCGCCAAGGCAGGCAACTGCGACATGAGCATGAAGGCGCGCGCCAGGCCGTATATCGGCGTGCGCGCCGACGAACTGGCGCGATATATTGAACGAGGCGTTGCCGCTCGCTAGAAACTACCTGGCGCCAGCCGTCCGCCGGCGGCTGGCAGGGCGCGCAAGCATGCCGTTGAGCAACACGCCGATGACCTGTTCCGCGTGCTGTTCCGCTTGTTCGGGCGTCATGGGCCCGACGCCATAAAGGCGCTGGATCAGATGCGTGGCCGACTGAACGGCCGTGAGCGTGGCGGCCATCGACGCTATGATCTGGCGAAGCTGCGTCCCGATCTGTGCCCGATTCTATGGGGCGAAGGACCGTGGCATATGCTCGTGTATCGAGCCACGATCAGAAGGACGACCTTGAGCGCCAGAAGCAGGTGCTGGAGTGATATTGCGCTCAGCAGGCTTGGAAGCTCGAGGTTGTCGCGGACCTGGGCTCCGGCATGAACTATCAGAAGAAGGGGCTCAAGCGTTTGCTCAGCGCGGTGATCGGAGGCCAAGTCGGCCGGCTTGTCATCACGCACAAGGACCGGCTGTTGCGGTTCGGCGCCGAATTGGTGTTTGCGATTTGCGAGGCGAAGCAAGTGGAGGTCATTATTCTCAATCAGGGCCAGGACACGACCTTCGAGGAAGACCTGGCCAGGAACGTCCTGGAGATCATCACGGTGTTTAGCGCTCGCCTGTACGGCAGCCGGTCACGCAAGAATCAAAAACTCTTGGACAGCGTGCGCCGCACCGTCGAGGCTGCGCAGTGCTGATTGCTCACAAGATCGCGCTTGCGCCGAACAACGTGCAGGCGACCTACTTCGCCCGGACGTCTGGCGTGGCACGCTTCGCCTATAACTGGGCGCTGGCGGAATGGAAACGACAGTACGAGGCGAACAAAGCTGATTCCACCCAGCCCAAGCCGTCGCAAGCCGCGTTGCGCCGCCAGCTCAATGCAGTGAAGCGCGAGCAGTTTCCCTGGATGCTGGCAGTCACCAAGAACGCGCCGCAGATGGCGATCATGCAGCTGGGCGATGCCTTCAAGAACTTCTTTGCCGGCCGCGCCC
>NZ_JBIUHC010000132.1:0-28563 GCF_044627735.1 Cupriavidus sp. CuC1
CGCCGTTTGCGTGCCTTCAACGCAGACTACTATGTGGTGTCAATAATGCAAGGAACTTCTGACGCAGGACACTAGAATGAATTCAGTCCAGAACCCGGGGCATTGGCTGCATGGGAGCATTTGCGCTACGCCATACTCCTCGCGTATCGCGCGTTAGCGCGCATTTTCAGGTTTTGCTTCGCGTCAGCCGTTAGCGGACAATCAGAGTCGTCGGAGCCCGAGTCGTGGGTGCTTGTATGCAAGCGATCTGATTTTTCTACCATTGGAAAAGGGGCGAGCACAGATGCATATTTTTGAGACGATCCTTGTCCTTTTCTTCGGCGCGGCGCTCTTGTCCATGGTGGCGCGGCGGCTGAATGTTCCGTATCCCACTCTGCTTGCGCTGGGCGGCGTTGTAGTGGCTCTGATTCCCGGCACGCCAATGCTAGACCTTCCGCCCGAACTCATCCTCGCGCTGTTCGTTGCACCCGTGCTGCTCGACGCTGCGCATGACACCTCGCTGCGCGACCTGCGCGAGAATTGGCGACCGGTGTTATCGCTAGTGCTGGTCGCGGTCGGCTTGACGACTGTCACTGTAGCGCTCGTCGCCAAGTTCTTTCTACCCGAGATGCCATGGGGGGCCGCGATCGCCCTCGGTGCTCTGCTAGCGCCCCCCGACGCTGTAGCGGCACTCGCCGTGCTGCGCCAGGTGTCGCCACCGCACCGGATCCGCACGATCCTCGAGGGAGAGAGTCTGCTTAACGATGCGTCCTCGCTGCTGATCTACAAGCTGGCGATTGGCGCTGTCGCGGCGGGTAGCTTTAGCGTTGCAGGGGCAATGCCGGCCTTCGCCCTCGTGACTTTTGGCAGCACCGCAGCGGGCTGGGCGATGGCGAAAATCGTCGTGCGCGTGCTCGCGCCTATAACTGATGCCCCGACTGCGACGATCATCCAATTCGTCACGACCTTCGGGGTGTGGATCGTCGCCGAGCGCCTTGGCTTGTCGGGTGTCATTACCATAGTCGTTTTCGGGTTGACCGCGGCACGGAGGCCTACCTCATCCGCGAACTCGCACGTACGGGTCCTCTCCAATTCCACTTGGGAAGCGGTTACGTTCGTGCTCAATGTCCTCGCGTTCACACTCATCGGACTTCAGGTGCGTCCAATCATAGAGGCGTTTCCGGACCGCGTACGATGGCACCTGCTTGGCATCGCGGCCGCCATCCTGGGAGTGGTGGTGGTAGTCCGTCTGGCGTGGGTGCTCGTCTATGGTTTCGCCCGTGATCAGACTCGAAGCGAGCGCACGGATTGGGTCCAGAACGCCAAGAGTCGGCTAATGGTGGGCTGGGCAGGAATGCGCGGTATTGTCACGCTCGCCGCAGCGCTCGCGCTACCCGTCGGGTTTCCCTATCGCGACTTCATTCTTTTGACCGCGTTCACCGTGGTCCTGGGAACCCTGGTTGTTCAGGGGCTGACGCTCCGTCCGCTGCTTCTGTGGCTGAACTTTCCGATCGACAACAAGGTGCAGGAGGAACTGGCGACTGCACGCGGCGCTGCATTGGAAGCAGCAATGGCCGAACTCGATCGCCATGAAGGCGCCGCTGCCGAGCGTATGAAGCTGGAATATCGCGAAGCTCTGAGTGAGGCGCGCGTCGGTCGAGATCCGCGCGGTTCATCGGATAATTCCCTTCGCCAGCAAGTCGTGCCAGCCTCCCGTCGCGCAATCGATGGCCTTCGCGACAGCGGACGGATCGGCGATGATGCCTATCGCGCCGTCGAACGCGAACTCGACCTGCTCGAGCTCAGTTCGCGCATCTCGGCAGATACTGACTGATCGCGAGGACGGCATGACATCCTGCGGTCCAGCGGATGATCGGCGCGGCAGAACCAAGTTCGTCTACTAGACCGATGCCTCAGCGCTACGCGGTCGGCTTTGCTTCTGAACGCGACGTGCTGGTAGCAGCGTGTAGTGCGGCGTGCCTGCCATTATGGCAGCCAAACTGATGACCGCAATAAGCATCATGTAGCCGATGAAGAGCCAAAGCGCACCACCCTGGGCAGCGATGAGAAGCGTGGCAATGATCGGCAATGGACCAGCAAAGATTGCACCCGATGCCTGGTACGCTGCGGACAAGCCCGTGTACCGTACAGAGGTTGGGAACATCTCCGCAAAAAGCGATGCTTGCGATGCGAACGTTGCCGAGTGACCAACGCCAAGTAGGACAGCATACCCCACCACAATCCAAACGAAGGACTTCGACTGAACGGCCACGAAGAAGGGGAAAGCGGAAAGGACTAGAAAAACCAACCCACCAACGAACACCTTCCGCCGCCCAATACGGTCCGCCAGCATACCAAAGAGAGGAAGCGTACAAATTTCAACAGCCGCACCTACGCAGACCGCTCCCAGCATCTCCGCCTGGCTGATTCCAAGCGTCTTCACCGAATAGGACACCATGAAGACTGCGCACATCCAGAAGAACGTATTAGGAGCCGCTTGTGCGAGCATGACTGCGATCAGTTGTCTGGGATAGTCTCGAATGACCGTCAGAAGCGGCTGTGCCTCGGTCGTGCCCTCCTCCACTGCTTTGACGAAATCTGGCGACTCCGCCATTCGCCCGCGAATGTATATTCCTACTCCCAGCATGACTGCGCTGAGCAGGAAGGGGACACGCCATCCCCACGCAATCAACGCACCCTGATCTAGACGGGTTATGAGAAAGAAGGTCCCGTTGCCAAGAAGAAGGCCTAACATGGAGCCAACCTGAGGCAAGCTTCCATAGAGGCCGCGTTTCGATTCTTCCGCATGTTCGACAACCGTTACTACGGCACCACCATACTCGGCACCCACGGACAGCCCTTGCACGACCCGCAAGATCACCAATAGCACCGCCCCGGTGGCACCGGCAGTATCGTATGTGGGGAGAAGCCCGATCATCATGGTAGCTGCCCCCATGATGATGAAGCTCCATAGAAGGGTTGTCTTCCGACCGATTCTGTCGCCAAGATGCCCGGCAACGATGCCTCCGATCGGTCGCGCCAGCCAGGCAGTGGCAAACGTCATGAATCCGAGAATGGTTCCGGTGGTTGGATCGAAGGTTGGGAAAAACAGTTTGTTCAGGAAGAGCGCGGAAATGACTCCGAAGATGAAGAAGTCATACCACTCGATGGTCGCACCGATGAGGGTGGATGAAACCGCGACCCGCCTCTGCCGCTTGTCCGAGGGGCGCACGTTGATAGCCATATCGGTGTCTCCAATTGACTTGTTTGACTTGCCATTTTTTCCTCTTGCCTGAGTTTAGAGGGACAGCTCCCGGGCAACAATCCCGCCCATCCGAGAATGTCCTTGCCGGAAAGCGGCAAGCTTCGGCACATGTACGAGGCTGATCTCACGATGCAACCTCCAGGCTCTCGTCTCGGGTGGCGGCGCTGCAAGGCATGGCGAATGTGCGTTCAGCTCGCCGCGGTGGTAGGACTCGGGGGCTACATCTTGCACACGGTGGCGGAATTCCAATCGCGCACGGCCCGGGATCACACACCACGCACGCCGGTTCGCAGTCACCGTGACTGGCGCGAACACCATGACACTATCCAATTCCTACCGCTGATCGAAGCGATGCGCTCCGTCCGGGGCGGTCGAGGTCTTCCTTGCTACCTCTTTGGTGGCCCAAGCCGCAACGCGGGGAGGCTTCATTCTGATACGGGCTCCTGGCGAGGACACTCCAGTCCACGCGGGACATGATCGAGACGGGCCGGCACCCAAGTCGGAGCGAAGGTGCCGGGCGCCTGGTTGGCGATCAGCCAATCAGCTCAACCAGTTCCCGCACGTGCTTGACGCCTCGGAAATGGCGCAGCACCTGCGTGCATCTCGCGATGTTCGACGGCGAGATACCGGCGAGAGGACACAGAGTATTGAACTTCCCTTCCACATCGGACCATTCGATTCCGTTGACCGCGGAACCGCGCGGGGCATAGACCGTGCTCGTGAAGCTGCGACCGTCGCGCGCTTTCACGGTTACCGTGGCTCCCTGCTTGTAACGCTCCACATTCTCCGTCGGCGGTTCACCCACCTCCACCAAGTCGAGCAGCCTGCGGATCGCCGGGTCCATGATCTTTTCCGGCGAGGCGTGCGCCCAGGTGAACTCACGGTCGACCGCGCCCGCAGCAGCGAAATAGTAGGGGCTGTGTGCCACGCCGATCAGGTCAGTGGGGTGGCGTGGGCCTTTGATTTGGCGAGCATTTGGCCGCGAACAGATGATGGCCGTAATTTCGCTGGCGGGCACATCGGCCATGCGGGCCGCGTTCGCAGCGGCTTCCCCAATGGCATGGTACGGATGGCCACCGGGGACCAGTTTGATTGCCATGTCGGTGAGGATTTTCCAGTCGTCTCCCAGCCCACGCGTGACTTCGGCTACCCGGCCAGAGACGTGGGCGTCCTGCCCATACGCGAAAAAGAAGCCCCTAGGGTGCTCCAGGACGGATTCCTCCGCCGTGTATCCGAGGCCGGCCAGTTGGGCAGCCTCGACGCCCAGCATCGCCGCCAGCCCCGCGTGATGCTCGCGCGCCGTGCTGGTATTGGCCGCTGCCAGCAGGCCGGCGTTGGATGTCGCCGCCAGAGCCAGCGCATGCGTCATCTGCTTCACGTCGAGCTTGAGCAGCAGCCCTGCCGCCACCGCCCCGCCAAAGATCGTGATCATGCAACCGTGGAAGCCTTTCTCCCAGATGAGGCCAGGCACCACACCGGTGTTGATGCGCCCGGCCACCTCATAGCCGAGAGCAATGGCGGCCAGCACATCCTTGCCGTTGGCGCCCGTCTTCTCGGCCACGGCGATGGCAGCCGCTGTGAGCGTGGTGCCTGGATGCGTGATGTTTCGCAGATCGCTGTCGTCGGAGGCGGCAGCATCGCTCATGAGCGCATTGATGCGGGCTGCCGACGCCACCGGCAGCCGCGGCGCGCCACCGAACCATGCGCTAGCCTCCCCCGCGCCGCCGCGCTGGACCAGCATGCTGCGCACGATGCGGGAGGACTCCAGGTTGGACCCCATAGCTGCGCTCGCCATGGTGCTGGAGATCAGCATGGCCGCATAGTCGATGGCCTTGACGGGGACTTCCTCGTAGTGGGTACGAGTGACAAATTCTGCGAGTTCGACTGCCACCGTCATGGTCGCTCCTCCGGTGCGATGTGATGCGACGGCAGACAGCCATACGGCCTGCAGCCGGATGAGCTTGACTTCAGCTTAGACTGCGCGAACGCAGAGTCGATTGTGGCCAGCGGCATCAGGCCGCTCGCCACAATCAACTGTCTTCTCTTCGGGTTCATTGGTTCTCTCCTGTGGATTGCGCGGTGGACTGCTTTGGAAACCTACTTCTTGACGAAAGCTGCCCTCGTGCCGCCATCGACGGGCAACACGGTGCCGTTCACGTACTTGGCCGCGTCGCTCAGGTAGAACAGCACTACGTCGGCCACATCATCGGGCTGGGCGACGCGGCCCAGGGGCGAGTCGCCGGAAGGTTTGTAGCTCGACGTGGCACTCCGGTTCTCCAACGCTTCCACCATGGGCGTGGCCACCGTGCCTGGAGCGACCGCGTTCACGATGACGCCGGTGGGACCCAATTCCACTGCAAGGATCCCGGTGAGCACATGAACCGCGGCCTTGGTCGCAGAATAAAAGCCGGATCCCGTTTTCGGCCGGATGCCCCCAACGGAGCCGACGATCACCACGCGCGATGGTGCGGCGACGCTCGCGTCCTTGCGCAGGAGGGGGAGTGCTTCGCGCACGCAAAGCCACGGCCCTTTCATGTTCACGCCGATCATGAGATCCACGTCCTCGAGCGTCTGCTCCTCCAGCGATCCGATGCGGATGACGCCGGCAGAACAGATCAGGGCGTCGAGCTTGTCACTGGCCTGGCGGACGCTCTCGAACGCGGCCTTCACGCTCTCCGGTTTGGAGACATCGCACTTCTGAAAGCGCAGCCGGCTACCCGCAGCGAGAGTCCGGGCGTGCTCGGCGAGCGCCTCTTCCGAAACGTCGAACGACCAGACCGTCCAGTCCTCAGCAAGCAGGCGTTCCACCGTGCGTCGGCCGATGCCTGACGCTCCTCCAGTCACAACAGCTGTTCTGGACACGAATTTCCTCCGTTCGGTTCTAGATTGCCAACCTGTAGGTCTGTGCTGCCGTCTGGCTGAAGAGCCTCTCCCTTTCTTCGGGAGTGTAACGCTGCGTCATCTTCTTGAAGGCGTTCCACAGGACGTGGTAGTTGCACATTCCGCGGTCGACCGGGAAGTTGCTTTCGAACATGCAACGGGTGGGGCCGAAGCTATCGATGCAGGTCTCCACGTAGGGCTTCCATTTCTCGACCAGCAGGTCGGATGACGGCGGCGCAGGCAGCTTGTTGAAGTGGAAGCCGCCGTAGCGCATCGCGAGCCCTCCCAACTTGATGACCGCATTCGGGCACTGCGCCAGCGCCTCGATCTTCTTGCGCCAGACGCCGAATACGGCGTCCCGCTGGCCTTCATATGGTCCGATGCCCACCGGACCACCTGCGTGGTTGATGACTACTTTCAGGCCGGGGAACGATCGGCAGACATCCAATGCTTCATCGAGCTGAGTGAAGAAGACCCACAGGTCTAGGGAGAGGCTCAGCTTGTCAATGCAGGCGATTGCCTCGCGTGCTTGCTTCTGCATCAGGAGGTGCGGCTTGATGTCGAGTGCCCTTACCTCGGGACTTTCATGCCAAGCCGCGGTCGGCCGGATCCCCCGGAACCTGCCACCTCCGGCGCGGAGGTGCGCCTCGAGTACCGGCTCCACCTGGTGCCCCAGCATGAGGTCGGTTGTTCCGATGATTCCTGCGCACACCTTCGTCGGTCCATAAGCTCCACTGGCGCTCTGCGCGGCAACGCCGCTGATGAATTCGGTCTCGCCGACCGGCCGCATATCCTCGGGTCCATCCGCACGATACATCGAATGGCACTGCACGTGAACGCTGGCGACGACGCGGTGACCAGACTGAAAATCTGCCAGCAACTCGTCGAAGAGGTAGCGGTTCCCCGGCATGTCCCAGACGTGGTGGTGGGGATCGACGATCTTCAGCTCGGGCTCGACGATTTCCTCCCTGCGCTTGGCCAGCCATTCAGGATTGACGCCCAGGTGCGCCTTGATCGCCGCACGTATGGAATCGTCGGACATGGTGCAAGTCTCCTCAGTCCGCTAGCCAGCGGACCGTTTCGTCTCAATCAAGTTGCACATTGGCCGCTTTGACCCGCGCCCTTTGCTTGTCTCGGTCCGCCGCCAGAAAGCGCGCGAACTCAAGGGGCGTATCCCCGATCGCCACGAGTCCGAACGGATCCATATTCTGCGCCACGAAGTCGGGGTCCTTCAGCAACGCTGCAACGTCGCGCGCGATCATGTTGGTAAGGTCCGGCGGCATCTTGCTGGGACCGACCAGAGCAAACATGAAGGTAACGACGGGGTCCTTGTAGCCGAGCTCCGCGAGCGTGGGTACGTCTGGAAGAGCGCGCAGCCGCCTGGCTCCGGAAGTGGCTAAGGGGCGCATGCGGCCATCCTTGACGAACGCAGAAACCGCCGCTACAGGCGCGGCGGTGAAGTCCAAGTTCCCGGCCAGCACGTCCTGCACCCTAGCCGCTGCCCCCTTGTAGGGGACGTGCAAGAACTGCAGATTGCCCGCCATGGTCGCGAACCAGTTCACCGCGAGATGGGCGGTCCCACCGGCGCCACCTGACCCGTAGGAGACCTTGCCCGGTTGCGCCTTCGCTGCAGCCACGAGCTGCTGCATAGTCTGAAATGGGCTGTCTTTCCTCACGACATACATGAAGCCGCCCTCGGCGACGCGGGTGATCGGCGTGAAATCCTTCGTGGGATCGTACGGAAGCTTGGAAAACAGGAACGGATTGGTTTGCAGGGCCCCCTCGGTAGCGAGAAAGAGGGTGTAGCCGTCTGGACTCGATCGCGCGACGCGCGTCGCCGCGATGATCTCCGCGGCACCGGGCTGATTGTCGACGATAACCGGCTGCTTCCACTTCTCGGCAAGCTTCTCCGCAAGCCTCCTGGCCATAATGTCCCCGGCACCCGAACCAGCCGGATAGGGGACAACGAGTCGAACCGGTTGCTTGGGCCATCCCTGTGCCACCGCCGGATGTGCAGCCCAGAGCAGCATCAGGGAAAAGGCAGCAAAAGCCAACTTTGCGCCAAGCCGTCCACTGGCCGCAATATTCATGACTGTCTCCTGTGATTGCCTGCGTGCAACGCAGAACTTGTTG
Source organism: Cupriavidus sp. CuC1 (assembly GCF_044627735.1). Classification (NCBI taxonomy): domain Bacteria; kingdom Pseudomonadati; phylum Pseudomonadota; class Betaproteobacteria; order Burkholderiales; family Burkholderiaceae; genus Cupriavidus; species Cupriavidus sp. CuC1. Next base: position 8,258 of record NZ_JBIUHC010000132.1, read on the forward strand.
CGTGACAATAGAGGCGGGGCATCCATCCCGCAATCCACTGGGTCAGCAAGGTCCTTCCCAGGATTCGCAAGAATGGCGGCGACGCCGGCCTCCTGCCCCGACTGGCACGGGTCCGGGCGGAATGTTCTTCATGCCATTCCGTCGCCAACATGTTCGAAAGAGGTTCCTCTTTCCGACTTCCCGCTCGCGACGTGTGGAGGCCCTCCCCTGAACGGCGCGTAGAGCCTGCGCAACACCGTATGGACCGCGCTCGTACGTGCCGCATTAAGCACAACGCATGCTTACATCAGCTTCTGGGACGCGAACCGCAGAGCTATTTTTGGCATTTCTGGATCTGGAGCAATACAGGCAGCCCCTCTAGCAGACCGGATGAGGGTTGCTGACAAACCAGGGGACAAGGCTGCATGGCGAATTCACGCGTATCCAGACTTTCATCAAGGTTGTCAAAGCCGAGAGTCTCTCGGCTGCCGCCCGGGACGATTCCTCCATCAGTTCAGTCGCGGGCCAGCTGAAGTCCCTGGAGGATGAACCGGCGTGCGACTGCTCAATCGCAGTCCCCGCAGCCTGTCACTGACCGAGCCGGGTCGGCGGTTTAATGAACGCGTCTGCCTCATCGCCAACGACCTCAATAAGGCCACGTCGGAAGCGACGTCGTTCCAGGAGAGCGTGAACGGGGTGCTACGGGTCTCCCTGTGGGGTCCTTGCCTACTGAACGTAGTGCCTGGTGGCCGCACGCCTATCACCAATGTCTGTGTGGCCGAAGACATGGTTTACAAGATCACCATCCTGCCCGGGCTGATCATCCCTGCGATCGAGGCCGCCGACGCCGCACTAGCTGATCTTAAGTCCACCTGCCAACTGCCGGTCGCCACGGCCAGCAGCGCCGAAACCCTCTGTACCCGACGCTCGTGAGAAGAGGAACCACCGGCTGCTTTGGCCGACGGGGGGCGGCCGGACTTGGCCAGCGGAAGGTCCGTTGGGCGCCCTTGAGCGGTCATCCGAGCCGGGCTTGGCGATCGGCTGTATGCAAAGCTTCTCATAAGGCCGATAAACGGCCGTTCTGCTCGCCCATTCACCCAGCCGCCGGATGGTGGGCGGAGCGGCCGAGGTAGAACAGGCGGGACTTGCCGAGTTTCCCCGCCCTTAAGTATGGTCAACGCCGATAAGAGATAGTACACGGCACTGTACGGAATATTCGCGCTCATCGTTGTGCCATCCCTTGGCGGAGTTGCATGCGTGTGCCCCATGAGTTGATCCAGTCTAGGTGATCACTTTGTTTTCACACAGTCTGGGTCAAGACCAGACGTTGGTCCCAGCCCGTCAGCCTTCCTCCGAACGACGACTTCTAATCGCAGCCGGGCCAGCTACAGTTGCTCAGGACTGGGTACTCGCAACGCGAGCCGAAGCCACGTCACGCCGACGCTAACCAAGCAAGGTTGAACTAATCGATGAATTTGTAGCGCTTATGTGCGGCTTTCGAACGCCAGAATCTCGGCGACACCCTCCCTTCCGGCTGGCAGCTTCAGAGGCTCGGCTGTTGTGAACGGCGCTTCTTTATGGATCTTCTCGACGCAGCTAGCAAAGTTCTTGTCGGCCGTCACGAAGTAATCGGCGTCGACGAGGTGCGAGGCCAACTGCGAATCTGCAGGCGAACCGCTTGTTGGCTTGTGCCATCTTTGCAGGTACTCCATTGATGCCCTAAGCCATTGCCTTTTCACTTGATCAGGCTGAAGCTCGCGAAACCAGGCCTGTTCGAAATCACCCATATCCGTAGTCATCGCATCTATGTTCAACTCGCAGTCAAGCCATTCACTATATGGTGAGACATAGACTTGCAGCTCATGCGTCAGGTGATAGGCAGTAGCCAGGCGCCAATAGTCAACAGTGGTCATCCCAGCCCTTGGCCTGTCAGCTTCCTTTCGTTGCCCAATCGCTGGCGAATTCTCGGCTTGACCACCGACCTCTTAGAAAGGCTCGACCCACAGGCCCGGGAAAGCCTACTTCTAGAGGTCGCGCGAAACGGCAAAGCCTTGGGGGTCTTGGTGGGCGCGGTGGACTTCGCTCTGGAGGCTCGAAAGGATCCTTCGAAGGCGCCTGCCGCATTTCTGGACTTGAGCGAACGACTCCCGGACGAGTTGGCTGCCACCATGGCCTCACGACTGGCTGAGGCACCCATGGAACAGATCCTTTCTACCCCGGAGTTCGACTATCTCGTTCATCGCTGGAAGAGTTGGGGGGACCCGAATGTCTTGCGCTCTCGGTTCAACGATATTGTGGCGGATGATGAAGGGCTGCTGTTGCTGCTCGATCGCTGCCTCAGGACGGGCACCGCGTCAAGCGGCAAAAGATCGTGGGTGACCTATCAACTCAACATGGGAGCACTCGAATGTCTTATGGATCTGGCCGCCGAAGAACCCAGGGTTAAAGAGCTGATTGAGCGCCAGAATCTGAGCCTGCGTCAGCGAGAGGCGGTAAAAAAGTTCCTAGTTGGGATGGAGAGAATCCGGCAGGGGAAAGACCCAGATGGCTCCTATCTTGATGACACGCTGGACAGCTGAGTTGAGCCTGCTATTCGTTCATCGGAGCCATCGTGGCTCCGATATCCGCCCCAAATCCGAAAGCGCTTCTGTCTAGCATTCCGCAGAGAACGCGGAGTCCGCTTGCTTGCTGGGCTCACTAACGTATGAATCCGCCCCGTGGGGTTTTAACACACATCCGGATGTGAAAGCCGCGCAACCAGATCGCGAAGTCCTTGAGCTAAGGCGTTTTAGCCATCACGTCGCATTCCCCGCATCAACCTTGGCTTGGGCTGCATTGGTCTGCAGCGAGGGCTCGCCTCCCGCCGTCGCTGCATCGGCATTTTCCGGCATAGATGATGCCGAGGACATCGACGGCGCGCCCATGCCATCTGCGACAGGCCAAGACGGGGCCAGTCCACCGGTCGGACTGGGGAGCCACGAGTCGAGCCCAATCGTTCTGAGATTTCCGAATCCTCATGTCAACAAGCGGCGCTAGACTGCATGATTTCCAATTGGTTGCGCCTTCAAGATTCGTAAGCATGAAACTCGCTCGATTTGGATTCGCGGATGAACCAGGTTTTCGCAGCGCCCCAACTCCTTCGGATCATTGCCGAATTTTGCGGTGCGCTCGGCAACGTTTATTAATACTGGAGGAAATCCTCGACTCGATCGACCTTGACTGACAAAAACAAAACCACCTCCTTGATGAACGACACGCAAGAAGATAGCCGCGCTTATGCGTCTTCCTCCTCCATGACCCGCTTCTCATGCGCCTGCCGCTCAATGCTCTCCTTCGCATGCTGAAGAAGCCCTGAGTAGAGTCGATGCGCAGGGTCCATGGGCTTGGAGTGCCACGTCCTCCTTGAAGGGTTCGCCGACCACGCCGGACCGTCCCCCGGTAAGAGTTGACGACCACACGGCGGCGGAGATGTCCTTTACCGCTTGCTCGCTGATCAACTCCGCTTGGTTCAGCACCTCTCGAATGAAGGGGGTTTCGTCGACCACGAGTTCTTGATGCGCACTGCGCAGCACGCTCGCCGCCACGTCCACATGTGCTTGGCTTCCGCCCTTCACCAGTTCGAGCAAGAGGTCGAGCACGTCGTGTCCGTACTTGCCACACAGCCCCGAGACGCAGATGCCTATGTCCATCGCCAGCTCACCACCGGCCCGAACATTCACCGCCCACCCGAGAAACTCTCGCAGCAACCGGCGGCCGTCCGAATGAGAGAGGAGCGCCAGACCGCCGCCGGTGCGGTCCCTGCGCAGTGTCCTGTAGCCGAAATTGCGTGCGCCATCTTGCAGCCTGATCTTCAGCATTTCGATCACGTCTGCGGGGACCACCTCGACGGCCGTCTTGAGGAACTCGTGCACGGAATGGTCATCCAGCTCAGACACTCCTGAAAGCTTTTGCAACAGCATCCGCCAATGCTCGAGAGCGATGACCCCGTGGGAATCGTGTTGCGATGCGCCAGCCACATAAAGAACTCACGGGTAGTCGCGAGTGTCCGTAAGCGAACTCCCGAAGACTATTCAGACCTGGACTGAAATAGGCTGGCAGAAGTTCCAAGTGCATTAAGGGCACCAGCGCACTGCTGGATAATCTAGCAAGGCCGATAGCGTGCAACATACACAAGATGATCTATAGTGAAGTAAAGGGCGTCCGGGGCGTCCCTTTGCCCTCGGAACTCCTTCAATTCCGTCGCCGGCGCCGGGAAGCAAGCGGGTCGAAAAACATAAGAACTTTCCTTTCCCGATGCTTGCGGAGAAACGAGGGCTAGTGTCTGTCAAAGCCACGTCTTACAAGGCTTTCCGGCTGGTTTAGCCTAGTTTGACAAACGCAAAAGCGGTGGTTTGACAGATTCTATTCTCTCGGGACACTGCAAATTGGGCACCGAGGTGCCCAACCGCCTACCCCAGATACTTGAACAAGTTCATACCCTGGATCTGCATGAACGACTGCTGCGCCGCCTGCAGCGAAGTCTGGCGCTGGTAATACTCGGTCATGGCCGAGTAGTAATCCAGGTCCTGCAGGCCGGACAGCGTCTGGGTGTAGTTCAGCCCGCGGTTGGTGCCGATGGTGTCGAGCGCATCGAGCTCGTTCATGCGCGAGCCGACCGAGGTCTGCACCGTGCTGACGTTGTCCAGCGAGTTGGCCATCTGGCGGTTTGCCGTGGACAGCGCGTTGGCCAGCGTGGCGCGGTCGCTGTCGGTGACGATCGGCTGCTTCAAGGCGTTGATGACGCTCTGCAGGTTGGCGAAGATGTCGGTGCCCGCCTGCTTGGCCGGTTGCAGGTTGACGGTATCGCCATCCTTGGGCGTGCCCTTGATCGACAGCGAGAGCCCGCCGACCGAGATGCCGGCGCCGTCCACATAGTCCACCGGGGCACCGACTGCGGCCGGCGGCGCGGCGCTCTGGTCCATCACCTGGTACTGCATCTTGCCGGTGCCAGCGTTGGTGGCGAAATTGAGCGAGAGGCTGTGGCCGTATAACGCGTTGGTGGGATCCGTCACCGAGAGCGCGCCGAACACGCCGGTGCCCGTATTGGTGCTCGGCGAGGAGGCGACGTAGGTGGCGGTGGACTGCACGCTCATGAAGATCGCGTTGCCGTTGTCGTTGGTGGACATCTGGCGGGAAACGTCGACCTGCAGCAGCTGCTGGCCGGTATCGCCGCCGTAGACCACCGCGCCGCTGCCGTTCTTGGAGAACGGCGGCGTGGACGACTGGTAGCCCGCGAACAGGAACTGGCCGTTGCCGTCGTCGGCGTTGGCCAGGCCGAGCAGCTGGTTGTATGAGCCCTGCAGCGAGGAGGCGACCGAGGCGCGGTCGGCATCGCTCATGGTGCCGTTGCCGGCTTGCACCACCAGCGTCTGGATGTTCTGGACGGTGGTGACCACACTGTTGAGCGAGTTCAGTTCCATCGACAGGTTGGTGTTGGCCTGCTTGCGGGACGTGGCGTACTGGTCGTTGACCGCGCTGGACTGCGAGACCACCAGCGCCCGGGTGGCGCCCACCGGGTCGTCGGACGGGGTCAGGATACGGCGGCCGGTGCCGAGCTGTTGCTGCACGTGCAGCAACGAGCCTTGCTGGCTGTTCATCGAAGCCAGGCCGAGTTGGTAGAGCGTGGAGCTTGCAACGCGCATGTCTGTTCCTTTAGGAGATCCGGGTCTTCAGAAGCGATCAGCGGCCGATACCGATGATGGTATCGAACAGCGTGGTGGCGGTCTGGATGACCTTGGCGTTCGCCTGGTAGAGCTGCTGGAAGCGCAGCATCGAGACGGTTTCCTCATCCATGTTCACGCCCGAGACGCTTTGCTGCGACGTCTGCACCTGGGTAGTGACGCTGTCCTGCGAAGTCGACGCGATCTGCACGGACTTGGCGCGGCTGCCGACGTCGTTGACCAGCTGCGCGAAGGCGTCGTTGTAGCTCGATACGCCGCCGATGGTCTTGGAGGTTTGCAACTTGGCCAGCGTCAGCGCGTTGCCATTGTCGGACACGCCGCTCAGGTTGGGCGCCAGCGTGAAAGTGTCGCCGGTCTTGGGCGTGCCGTCGAAGCTGACCGTGACGCCGTTGAACGAGTATTCCGTCGCCGTGCCATTGGCGGTCGGGCCGCTAGTGGGCACGACCGCAGCACCGGTCGCATCGGTGAAGACGTAGTTGGCGCCGTTGTACTTGGCCGTGATCGCAGTGGCGGGCAGGCCGAAGCCTTGCGCCACATTGCTGACCTTGACCGTGCCGGTACCGGTGTTGGTGGTGCCTGCGCTGACGCGCAGCGGGCCCGCGGCTGCAATCTTGGCGGGATCGGTAATGGCCATGTCCATGCCCGCCGCCACATTGCGGGTCGGCTGGATCTGGTAGGAATCATTGGCCGACAACGCCGTCGGGATCTTCACGTCCACGCCGTCCGCCGACAGCGTCAGCGGATAGGTGGCGGTAGCGCCCGCCTGGGTGGCCACGACCTTGTTGTCCGACATGCGCGTGAGCGAGTAGTTGGTGCCGTCGTAGGTCAGCGTGTAGTCGCTGGTGGTCAGTTGCGACGTATTGCTGATGCTGGCCGATACCAGCGAGGCGCCGGTATTCGAGCTCTTGGGCAGCGTGACGGGCGTGCCGAGCTTGAACAGGTTGCCGCCGATCTGGCCGGTCAGGTCCACGCCGAGCTTGTGCTGGTCGTTGAAGGTCTGGGCCAGCGTCACCGACAGCCGTCCGATGGCATTCTGCGCGGGATCCAGCGACTCGGTGCGGAACTTGAGCAAGCCGCCGACGGAGCCGCCCGTGAGGGTGCTTTCGTCCATCTCGGTCACGTTGCCGTTGGCTTGCGTGTACGCGATCGTGGTACGCGACGGATCGGCCGACGATTGCACCGCTTTCAGGTCATAGGAGTTCGAGCCCATCACCAGGGGCTGGCCGTTGCCGACGAACACGTTATAGGTATTGTCCTGCGGCACCACCTTGACGCCTACCAGCTGGGTCAGCTGCGAGACCAGCTGGTCGCGCTGGTCGAGCAGGTCGTTGGGCGGCTGGCCGCCGCCGGCAGCCGTAGCCCGCGTGATCTGGTCGTTGAGCTTGGCAAGCTGCTGGGAGTAGGCGTTGATCTGCGTGACCGAGCTTTGCACCTGGGTATTGACGCCGTCACGCAATTGCTGGAAGTAGGAATTGGCGGCGCGCATCTGCCCGGTGAGCGATTGCCCGGCATTGATCATGTTCTGGCGCGCGGCCGGATCCGCCGGCGTGTCCGATACCCCTTGCACGGCGGCGAAGAACTTCTGCATCAGCGGCGCGATGCCACCCTTCTGGTCAGCCAGCAGGTTGTCGATCTGGCTGATCTGGTTGGAGTACGTCGAGAGCTGGGCGCTGGCGGACTGGGCGTTGCGTAGCTGGCCGGTCAGGAACTCGTCATAAACGCGGACCACCGAGGTCGTGTTGGAGCCCTGGCCGTAGAAGCCGCTGCTGGTGTACTGGCCACCTGCGGACGCAATGATGGTGTTCTGCCGCGTATAGCCTGCCGTGGTGGCATTGCTGATATTGTGGCCAACCGTCGTCAACGCGTTCTGCGCCGTGTTCAGGCCGGAAAGTCCGATATTGAAGAGAGACATGTTCTAACCCCGCATCTGGTGGCTGCCGTGTGCCTGACCGGGCGATCCGTGCACCGTGGCCGCTTCTCGCGGAGCCTTCGATGCCGGTTCGCCGCTGCCGGACTCGACGGCGGTGAATGATGTAAGTAACGGCAGAAGTACAAGGAGACTTTAGAGCGCGGCGCCGACAATTTACGTCCGGCCTGCGCGCGCCCGGCCGGGGCGCAGCATGCGCTCAGACGGGCACTTTCCGCATGATCCGGACCAGCTTTTCGCCGTAAGCCGGATCCGTGGCGTAACCGGCCCGCTGCAGGCCCCGGGCCGCGTCGTCCGGCGTGGCCGCGGCCAGCACCTCGGCGTAGCGCGGGTTGTTGCTCAGCAAGCGGCCGTAGTCGGCAAAGGCTTCGTCGTACGAGCCGTAGGCGCGAAAGCGCGCGCGCACCTTTTGCGGCTGGCCGTCGACATATTCGGTGGTGGTGATTTCCGCGACCTGGCCCTTCCAGTTGGCGCCCGCCTTGATGCCGAAGACATTGAAGGTGGTGCTGCCGTCCGGGTAGGCAATCTCGCGCCGGCCCCAGCCGGATTCGAGCGCGGCCTGGCCCAGGATCAGCTTGGCCGGCACGCCGGTGGCGCGCGCCGCGGATTGCGCGGGCCCCGCCATGCGCGAGACGAAGGCGCTGATGTGGGCCGGCGTGTCTTCCGGCAGCACGGCATTGCCGCCCTGCCAGGCACCGGTGTCCTGCGACTGGTACTGGCGCAGGCCCGCGGTCGGGTTCCAGCTGGTGCCTGCCACCACGCTGCCTGCACGCGGCGTGTCCGCGTCACCGTTGCGCATGTCCAGCGTGCGCGCCAGGCCTGGGGCCGCGTCGTCCATGCCCGCCTGCACGGCGGCCTGCTTGGCGGCCGCGCCGGCGAGCTCGGGCGGCAGGCCCGCGCCGCTGGCGCGCGCGAGCTGGCGCACCATCACATCGGCCAGGCCGATGCCGCGCGAGGACATCTGCTGGGACAGCTGCTGGTCCATCATCGACATGTACAGCTTGGTCTGCTCGTTGTCGAACAGGCCATCCTGCGGCGTAGCGTCGCGCATGCTCTTGAGCACCATCTGCGTGAACACCGCCTCGAACTGGCGCGCGGCGGTGCGCAGCGTCTCCGGGGTGGCCCCGGTACGGGCACTTTGCTTGAGGCCTTCGAAGCCCTGCGTATCCAGGGCGAAGCGTTGCGAGAGTTCGGCCTGCGCGGCCACGCGGCTGGCGGACATGATCAGATGATCTCGAGGTCGGCGCGCAGCGCGCCCGCGGCACGCATGGCTTCAAGAATGGTCTGCAGGTCGGCCGGTGTCGCGCCCAGCGCGTTCAGGCCCTTGACCACCGCGGCCAGCGAGGCGCCGGCCTTGACAATCTGCAGCGCGCCGCCTTCTTGCTTCATATTGATCTGCGAGACCGGCGCCACCACCGTTTGGCCGCCGCTGAACGGCGCCGGCTGGCTGATCACCGGCTGGGTGTTGATCACCACCGACAGATTGCCGTGCGCCACCGCGCAGTCGTCCACCGTCACGGCCTGGTTCATCACGATCGAGCCGGTACGCGCATTGAGGATGACCTTGGCGGCAGCCTTGGCGCGCGTGACTTCGATGTTCTCGATGCGGGCCATGAAGCCCACCCGCGCGCTCGGGGCCGCAGGCGTGCGCACCTGCACCACCCGGCCGTCCAACGCGCTGGCCACGCCGCCGCCCATCGCGCGATTGATCGCTTCGACAACGCGCTCGGCCGTGCCGTAATCGGTTTCGCGCAGCTCCAGGTTCAGGATGCCGCCTTCGGGCTGGAACGCCGGCACCGCGCGCTCAACGATGCCGCCATTGGCGATGCGGCCCACCGCGAGCTGGTTGATCTGCACCTTGCTGCCGTTGGCCGACGCGCCCGCGCCGCCCACCAGCATGTTGCCCTGCGCGATCGCGTAGACCTGGCCGTCGGCGCCCTTGAGGGGCGTCATCAGCAAGGTGCCGCCACGCAGGCTTTTGGCATTGCCCATCGACGACACCACCACGTCGAGCTGGCTGCCGGGCCGTGCGAACGGCGGCAGCGTGGCGGTGACCATCACCGCCGCCACGTTCTTGAGCTGCATGTTCTTGCCGGCCGGCAGGGTGATGCCGAGCTGCGAGAGCATGTTGGTCAGGCTCTGCGTGGTGAACGGCGTCTGCATGGTCTGGTCACCGGTGTTGTCCAGCCCCACCACGAGGCCATAGCCCACCAGCGGGTTGTCGCGCACGCCCTGGAAGTTGGCCAGGTTCTTCAGCCGCTCCGCGTGCGACGCGCCCGCTAGCAGGCCCAGCGTCAGCGCCAGGAGAAGAGCGCGGACGAAGCGGCTGCGCGAGGCGGGGAACGAAGACAGGGACATGACGCGGTCAGTGATCAATACGGTGAAACATTGAGGAAGAAACGCTGCAGCCAGCCCATGTTCTGCGTTTCGTCGATATAGCCCTTGGCGGTGTATTCGATGCGCGCGTCCGCCACCTGCGTGGACGGCACCGCGTTGTCGCCGGTGATCGTGCGCGGATTGACCACCCCGGAGAAGCGGATGTATTCCGCGCCCTGGTTGATGGCCATCTGCTTTTCGCCGGAGACGATGAGGTTGCCGTTGGCCAGCACTTCCAGCACGGTCACGGTGATGGTGCCGTTAAAGGTGTTGGTGGCGCTGGCGCCGCCGCTGGCCTTGAGTGCATTGGCACCGCTCATGGTCGCGTTCTGGGCGCTGCTGAACAGCCCGCCAAGCGCCCTGGGCACGGCATCGAAGGCCAGCGCGCTGTTGGACGTGCGGCTGGCGTTGGTGCCGGAGTTCTTGCTGGCGTTGACGTTCTCGCTGATCACGATGGTGAGGATGTCGCCCACGTTGCGCGGCCGGCGATCCTCGAACAACGGATTGCCCGCGTACGACGACTGGTAGATCGATCCGCTCGCCGGCGCCAGCGCGCGCGGCTCTGCCCGCGCGGAGGTGGGCAACTGGACCAGTGGCTCGCGCGGCATCATCGCGCAACCTGTCGCGAAGCAGCAAAGGGCAAGCGCGCCCAGGCGAGTCAGCGAGGCAATCATGATCATCCCAGCTGGGTGAGGCGCTGCAGCATCTGGTCGGACGTCTGCACGGCCTTGCTGTTGATTTCGTAGGCGCGCTGGGTCTGGATCATGCTGACCAGCTCTTCGACCACGTTGACGTTGGACGCTTCGACGTAGTTCTGCTGCAGCGTGCCCGAACCGTTCAAGCCAGGCACCGTAGTGTTGGGCGCGCCCGACGCATCGGTCTGCACGTACAGGTTCTCGCCCAGGCTCTCCAGGCCGGCCGGGTTCGCGAAGGTCGCCAGTTGCAGCTGGCCGACCTGCACGTTGGCGCTCGAGCCGGGCTGCGTCACCGAGACCACGCCGTCACGCGCAACCGTCAGCGACGTGTAGTTGGCCGGCAGGGTGATGGCGGGCTGGATCACGAAGCCGCTGGACGTGACCAGCTGGCCGTTCTGGTCCGTCTGGAACGAACCATCGCGCGTGTAGGCGGTGGTGCCGTCGGGCATCGTGACCTGGAAGAAGCCCTGGCCGATCACGGCCACGTCCTTGCTGTTGCCGGTCTGCTGCGGATTGCCCTGGGTGTGGATGCGCTCGGTTGCCACGGGGCGCACGCCGGTGCCCAGCTGCAGGCCGGACGGCAACGTGGTCTGGTCCGAAGACAATGCGCCGGGCTGGCGGATGGTCTGGTACATCAGTTCCTCGAACACGGCACGCCCACGCTTGAAGCCGTTGGTGGAGACGTTGGCCAGGTTGTTCGAGATCACGTCCATCTGCGTCTGCTGCGCATCGAGGCCGGTCTTGGCAATCCAGAGAGAGCGGATCATGTTTGTCCTCACAAGGCTGCCGCGAGCCGCGGCAGCACATCAATTCAAAGTTCAGTTATTCGAGAGCAGTTGATTCGCGCGCTGATCGTTGGTGTCAGCGCCCTGGATCATCTTCATCTGCATCTCGAAGCGGCGGGCGTTGGCGATCATGTCGACCATCGCCTCGACCGGGTTGACGTTGCTGCCTTCGATCGCGCCGGAAATGACGCGGATGTTGGCGTCAACCTGCAGCGGCTGCGCGCCGGGGCGCAGCCGGAACAGGCCATCGTCGCCTCGGGCGATCGAATCGGGCGGCGGATTCACCAGTCGCAGCTTGCCCACCTGGGCCAGGCCCGCGGAGGTCTCACCCGGGCCGCGCGCGGTAATCGTGCCATCGCTGCCGATCGTGATCTGGGCACCCGGCGGCACCGCGATCGGGCCGCCATCGCCCATGACCTGCAGGCCGGTGCTGGTCTGCAGCTGCCCGTCGGCCGACACTTGCAGCGAGCCGGCGCGGGTGTAGGCTTCCGTGCCGTCCGGTGCCTGCACCGTCAGCCAGCCGTTGCCCTGCAGCGCCACGTCCAGCGGACGCTCGGTGTAGGTCAGCGGGCCGGCCTTGAAATCGGCGCCAGGCGTGGAGGCCAGCGTGAATGCACGCGTTGGCGAGGCTTGCCCAACCACCGGCACCGCGCGGAACATATTGACCTGCGCGCGGAAGCCCGGCGTGGAAGTATTGGCCAGGTTGTTGGACACCGCGGCCTGCTGGTCGAGCGTCTGCTTGGCCCCCGACAGGGCGGTATAGATCATGCGGTCCATGGTGCCCCCTTAGCTTCGGTCCATCTTGCCGACGATGCGCATTACAGGTTGACCAGGGTCTGCATGACCGTGTCCTGCGTCTTGATGCTTTGCGCATTGGCCTGGTAGTTGCGCTGCGCCACGATCAGGCTGACCAGCTGGCCAGACAAGTCGACGTTGGAGGCTTCCACCGCGTTGGACTTGAGTTGACCGAGCGCGCCACCGGGTGCGGCCACGACCGCCTGACCCGACGAGCCCGTCTCGGACCACACGTTACTGCCTGCCGGCTTCAGGCCCTGCACGTTTCCGAAGGTAGCCAGCACGATCTGGCCCAGTGCCTGGGTCTGCTGGTTCGAGTAGCTGCCGAGGATCGTGCCGCCCGGCTGGATGGCAAAGCCCAGGAGGCTGCCCGCGGCATAGCCGTCCTGGATGGGCGGCTTGGTGTCGCTGGTGCCGGCGAACTGCGTGGTGCCTTGCAGATTCAGTGCGAAGTTCATGGCTGCTGCGCCATTGGCAGCGGGCTTGAACACGGAAACGTTGGCACCTGCCGCAGGCGACCTCAGCACCCCTTGTGCATCGAACTCAAGCCTGGTGCCTCCAGGCTGGAGCGGGTTTCCCGTAGCAAGTTCGTTGCCCGCCGCATCGACCAGGTGCATCGTCCAGTCGGTGCCATTTGCCTGGGTGCCGGAGCCGGGTGTTCCAGTCACGAAATACGCAGTGAGCTGCTGGGCGTTGCCCAGCGAGTCGTACACCGTGACGCCGGTGCCGTAGTTGTACATGCTGGACGTCGGCAGCGCCCCAGGGGTACTGGCGAACGGCGTCGACGGTACTTTACTGCTGGAATCCAGGTTGAAGGACGCTGCCAGCGAAGTGGTCGCCTTTGCTGGCATCGTCGTGTTCGGCACCACCAGCGGCTGCGGCTGCAGCGCGCCGCCACCGGTCGCACCGGCCGGATAGCCCGTCAGCTGCAAGCCTTGCGCGTTGGTGATGCTGCCGTCCTGCTGGCGCTGGAACTGGCCATTGCGCGAGTAGAAGACCGAGCCAGAGGAATCGGTCAGGCGGAAGAAGCCGTTGCCATTGGTAATGGCGACATCGAGCGCGCTGCCGCTCGACTCGATATTGCCCTGGTTGAACGACTGCACCACCGAGTTCACGGTCGTGCCCAGGCCAATCTTGGTGCCGGCGTACACGTCGGCGAACTGCGCGGTCGATTGCTTGTAGCCGACCGTGTTGGCGTTGGCGATGTTGTTGCCGATGACGTCCAGATTCGATGCGGCGGCGTTGATGCCGCTTACCCCTTGACCGAAACCCATGATTTTCCCCTAGTTACCTGAAATCCTGCCGGCGCTTCTCGCGCTAGGCCACGTGATTAAAGAATGCGACGAACGCCATCGACCGGCGCGGTGCGGCCGCCGCCGATATCGACCAGCACGCCCGTGGAGTCGCCACTGATGCTGTTCACCTTGCCGTAGACCAGCGCGACCGGCGCCACATCCTTGCCGTTGGCGGTGGCGGTGACCTTGAAGCTGTAGTCGCCATCGGCAACCGCGACGCCTGCATCGTTCTTGCCGTCCCAGGCGATGTCGTGCACGCCGCCGGTCTGGCCCTTCATGTCGATGGTGCGCACCACGTTGCCGTCCTTGTCGAGCACGCTGACCGTGACCGCATCTGCGGTCGCCGGCAGGTCCACGCCGATCTGGCCCGGCACGCCGCTGGCCACCGTCGTGGCATTGCCCGGCACCATCACCGTGTGGCCGATCAGCGCCGCCGAATTCATGGCGCGGCTGGCGCTGACTTGCGTCAGCAGCGAGTTCAGCGTGGTGTTCAGGGTCTGCATGCCGCTAACCTGGCTGATCTGCGCGAGCTGCGAGGTCAGCTGCGAGTTGTCCATCGGGTTGAGCGGATCCTGGTTGTTCATCTGCGTGACCAGCATCGTCAGGAAGCTGTTTTGCAGGTCGGCGGCGGAGGCGCTGCCGCTTTGCAGCGTATTGGCGATCCCGGCGGCGCTGGTGCTGCTGCTTGTGGAAGAAGTCGTGGTCATTGCGTATCCCGGTTTTACTGACCGATGGTCAGCGTCTTGAGCATCATGTTCTTGGCGGTGTTGAGGACTTCCACGTTGGCCTGGTAGGAACGCGAGGCCGAGATCATGTTGACCATCTCCTCCACCGGGTTGACGTTTGGCATCGTGACGTAGCCGTCGGCATTGGCCAGCGGATGCGTGGGGTTGTGCACCATGCGCGGGGGCGACGGATCTTCCATCACGCCCTCCACCTGCACGCCGCCCACGTCGTTCTGGCCCGGTGTCGCGGCCAGGCCGAACACCACCTGCTTGGCGCGGTAAGGCTGGCCGTTGGGGCCGACGGCACTGTCGGCATTGGCCAGGTTGGACGCGGTCACGTTCATGCGCTGCGACTGCGCGGCCATGGCCGAACCGGCGACTTCGAAGATGTTCATTGCTGGCATGGCTTTCTCACTGCTGGATGGCCGACAGCATGGTCTTGATCTTGGCGCTCATCACGGTCAGGCCGGACTCGAAGTGCACCGCATTGTCGGCAAAGGCGACGCGCTCGGTGTCCATCTCGACGGTGTTGCCATCGATGCTCGACTGCATCGGGATGCGGTAGTCGAGTTGCATCTTGTCGGCGAACGCCGAGCTCGCGCCCGGCAAGTGGCGCACCGAGGTGGTGGACAGCGAAACGCCTTCGGCTTGCTTTCCGCGCTCGACGCTTTGCGCCAGCGTGCTGGAGAAATCGAAGTCGCGCGCCTTGTAGCCGGGTGTGTCGGCGTGGGCGATATTGGAGGCAATCACCGATTGCCGCTGGGTCCGCAAGCTCAGCGCTTCTTGTTGGAAGCGCAACGCCGCATCGAGTCTGTCAATCATGTCTGTGTCTCGCTGGAGGGGAGAGCAACGAAGGTCGACCTTCTTCAGGTGTGCCATCTTAGGGGCGGCCCCGCCATGCCAATCGCACGAATAGGGCAAAGAAAACCGCGCATTTCGACTCGAGCAAGAGCTCGGGGCTGCCTACAATAGGACCCGTTGACACGCACGTGGCGCCCGCTTTCGCGGTGTGGTCCGCGTCGTTTCCTTGCTTGGACGACCACATGAACCCTCGTTTCCGGGCCGCCGCGGCGCGCGCCCTGCTCTGCGTGCTGGCCGCCGGCGGCACGCTGCCCGGCGGCGCCGGGGTGGAGCAGACCTCGCCGTTTCCCGAAGACCCGGTACGTGCCGCGGTCGAACAATTCCTTGAGCGCCAGACCGCCGGCCTGCCCGGCAAGGCCAGCATCCAGGTGGTGCCACCCTCGGGCGGGCGCGCGCCGGATTGCCCGCTGCCTGAGCCGTTCCTGCCGCCGGGCGCGTCCCCCTGGGGCCGGGTCTCGGTCGGCGTGCGCTGCGCCGGCGAGCGCCCCTGGACCCGCTACGTGCAAGCGCGCGTGTCGGTCGTGGCCGACTACTATGTGGCCGGGCGCAACCTCATGCCCGGCGAGGCCATCGACGCGGCCGACATGGAAGTCCGCCAGGGCGACCTGGCGTCGCTGCCGCGCGCGGTGGTGACGGATCCCGCACAGGTGACCGGCGCGGTGGCGGCCAACCGCATCGCCGCAGGCTCGCCTATGCGCACGGACCTGCTGAAGAAGGCCATTGCAGTACGCCAGGGCCAGAACGTGACGGTGCTGGTGGAAGGCGATTCGTTCCAGCTCAGCAGCGAAGGCAAGGTCATGGCCGAGGCCGCGGTAGGCAACAACGTCCAGGTGCGGCTCAAGAGCGGTCAGGTGGTCAATGCGCTGGTGCGCAGCGGCGACACGGTGGTGCTTCAGCAATAGGGAATCGGGGGCGGCGAAACCTAGGGTTACGTAGCCGTCTCATGGGCCGTCCCATGAGACAATATCGCGCGCTCCGGGGCCGGAAAAACGGCGTCGCGGCGCCGCAATCCGCCCTAAAGTTTCGCCCGAAGCATCCGATAAGCCAAAGGTACCCAGCAAGGAATCATCGTGAAGATCAATCAGACCACCTCGTCGAGGCCGAGCGACGCCATCGACGGCGCCGTGCGCAGCGTGGCCGGCGCCCCCGGATCGACGGCTGCCCCGGAGACCTCCAGCGTGCGCGTCAGCAGCCCCCTGTCGGCCCAGGTGCGCGAGATCGGCGCGCGCATGGTGGAAGACCATGACGACGATATCGATACCGCCAAGGTCGATGAGATCCGCCAGGCCATCTCCGAAGGCCGCATCAAGATCGACCCAAGCAAGATCGCCGACGGCCTGCTCGCGTCCCTGCGCGAACTCAGCGGCGGCGCCTGACACCGCGGCTTGCTATGGGCCGCATTGCCAACCCCACCCTAAGATAGGCAAGCCATGAGCCAGTCCCTGATCCAGAACCTGCGCCGCGAAACCGAGCTAGCGCAGGAGTTCGCCACCGTGCTAGGCGAAGAACGAAGCATGATCAAGGCCGGCGATTACCAGGCCCTTGCCGGGCTGCTGGAACGCAAGGTAGAACTGGCCGGATTGCTGGGCGCCCTGACGCGCACGCGTGAGGCGCAGATGGGAGCCATGGGGATCCGCACCGGCGCGGGCGGCCAGTTGTTCGGGCGCCAGATCGATCCGTCGGTGGAAGCGGCATGGCGAACGCTGGTGTTTGCTGCCCGCACTGCAAGCGATGCCAATACGCTGAATGCCGCGGTCGTGGACGCCCATCTCGAGTTCACCGAGGAAGCGATTCTGGCGTTGCGGCAGCGGGGCGACAACACTACGCTGTATGGGCGCGACGGGCGCACGCAGACCGGGCCGCAAGGGGTCAGTCTGGCGAGTGGTTGAGTTGGGTAGTTTGGCGCATCTCGTTCTTGCGAGTGCCCGCCCTCTCCCCCGGCCCCTCTCCCACAAGTGGGAGAGGGGAGCAAACCGGCGAAAAGCTTGAGCATGGATTCGGTGTAGCCGGGATTACCGCCCCCAGGCGGTAATCCCCCCAGCGCGATGCGAAGCGAGCCGTGAAGGTTTGAATCTCCCGTTATGCGGAGTCTTTCGCCGCATCCGGGTCGCCTTCTTTGCCTACTTTCTTGGCGAGACAAGAAAGTAGGTCGCCTCCCCGCAGGGGAGGTGAAACTGCAGTTGAAGTTGCAGTTAAGCAGTTGCAGCGGTTAAGCAACCCCGGCCTCCTCACCGAAATCCAACCGTAACCTCATTAGCCAGCCCAATCAAACCCGGCGTCAACGCCCCCTTCCCCGGCACCTGAAAAGCAAACACAAAGCCCTTGGCAGCATCATCCCCGCTAAACGCCTCAGTCAGCCCCTCAGCCCCCGTAAGCAACACACACCGCTGCGCATTGCAAAGGTAAGCCTGCAGTTCATTCGGCGGCGTACGCGAAAAACTATAGCGCCACCGCACCGTAGTGATAGCGCCCTCCGCCTGCGGCAAATAGCCGGTCGGCGAAATCGGCGCGGAAACAGTGCGCAAGCCCTTGCCGTACAGCGCAGGCCCGTTCACCGAAGCCGACCAGCTATGCAGCGACTGCCCGCCAGGCGCGGCCAGTGCCGGGCCGCACGCCACAACTAATGTCGCCGCGGCGAGGCGCTTGAGCCAGCGGCTCATAGCAGCCCGCGCAACTGCGAACGCAGCCGCGTAATCGCCTGGCTACGGATCTGGCACACGCGTGACTCGGTCACTTCCAGCACCGCGCCGATTTCCCGCAGGTTCAGTTCCTGGTCATAGCACAGCGACAGCACCAGCTTCTCCCGCTCAGGCAAGCGCTCGATGGCGCGGATCAGCGCTTCGCGCATGCCGCTTTCCATCAGCACCGTCAGCGGGTTGCCGTCATCGCTCACGCTCAGGTGCCGGTCCAGGAAGTCTTCTTCGCCGGAGCGCTCGAAGTCTTCATAGTGCAGCAACTGGCAGCCATAGACCTCGTTGAGCAGCGTCTGGTATTCGTCGAGCGGCAGCTCCAGTTCCTGCGCCACTTCGGAGTCTAGCGGCGCACGGCCCAGCGTTTGCTCCAGGCCGCGCACGGTGCGCTCGATCCGCCGCGTGAACTGGCGCAGGCTGCGCGATTGCCAGTCGTTGGCGCGAACCTCGTCGAGCATGGCGCCGCGGATGCGCTGGCTGGCGTAGGTCTCGAAACGCGCACCGTGGGTGTCTTCGTAGCGCTTGGCGGCGTCGAGCAGGCCGATCATGCCGGCCTGGATCAAGTCATCGAGCTGCACGCTGGCAGGCAGCTTGGCCGCCAGTTGCAAGGCGATGCGACGCACCAGCGACGCGTGCGCCGTCACGGTATCAGTCTGTTCGAGCTTTCCCTGAATCGTATACATGGTGGAATTCTCGTGAGTCCTGGCTTGCAGGTCCCGGCGCTTAAGCCAGGGCCGTGGCCGACGGCGCTATCGGCGCCGACAGGGTTGAACGGGGATCGGTGGACATTGGCCAGCTGGCAATGCCCGTGGCAATTCGGCGTAATGCGGCGGTGGCGGGCGCGGCCGGGAAGGCCTCGACCACGCAACGGCCCAATGCGGTGCTGCGCGCAACCAGCGGATCGTGCGGCAAGCTGCCCGCGGGACTCGCCTCAACGCCGAGGTAATGGCTGGCGGTGCGGGCCAGGTTGCCCAGCACCGCATTGGCGGCGTCCCCGGCGGCGGCATTGATCACCAGGTGGAAACGCCGGCAGGCGTACAGGTGATTGAGCTGCTTGATGCAGGCGTAGGCCGCCTTGATCGAAGCCGGCTCCGCGCGCAGCACCACGATGAGGTTATGCGCGGTGCCGGCCATTTGCGACAGGCCGCCATCCGCATCGCTGCGGGCGTCGCTGAGCACGGTGCGAAAAGGCTTCAGCAGCTGCAGGTCGCCATTGGCCTGGGGGCTGCCCGGCAGCACGGCGATGGTGCCGGCGGGACGCTTGCCGAGCGCGGCATCGAGCGTCACCGCGCCTCCCAGCACGGCGGCCAGGGTGCCTTCCGGCATGGCGCCGGCAAGGCGGGTGGCCCGAGCACCGAAGCGGTCCTCATCGATGAGCAGTACGCGTTCGCCTTGCAGGGCAAGGGCGTTGGCCAGCCCCAGCGCCACCGTGGTGGCGCCGGCGCCGGCATCGCTTGCGACCACGGCAATGCGGCGCGTGGCGCGGGGCGCCAGCATGCGCCGCAGGCTCTCTGCCTGGTCGGAGGCGAGTGAAGTCACGGCTTATTCTCCCTGCGCCAGCGTCTCGAACACGCGGCCGCCACTCATGCGCGCCTCGAGCAGGCCGCCGGCGTCGCCCATATGGAACGTCTGCGGCGCGGCCTCCTGGACAGCGGGCTGCGTGGCGCGGCCGCCGCGGGCGGGATAGTTTTCCAGCACGTCGAGCAAGGCCAGCAGACGACCAATGCCGTCAACCAGCACGGCGGCGCCGCAAGCCTGGCGAGCCGGCGCGCGGCCGGTCAGCCGCGCCAGGAAGGCAGCGACCGAGTCGTCGCAGGCCTGCTCGAGACGCAGCGCGGCCACGCCCATCTGCAGCGCGAGCAAGCGGGCGCAGGCCTGCGCCTCGGCTTGTGCGGATTCATTGCCGCCTTCGCCTTGGCCCAGGTGCTCCAGCGCATGGCGCAGCGTGCGCAGTTGCGCTTCGCCGGCTTCGGCCCAGCGGGCCCAGCGTGCCAGTTGCGCGCCCTCGGCCGACAGCGCCGGGTCGCACAGCAGGTAATGCACGGCGAGCGTCTGGCCGTTCTCGCGATCGGCCACGCGCGACACCAGCAAGCCTGCCTCGGTACCGCCCTCGGCGGCGCCACGCGTGCCGCGTGCCTGGCCTTCGAGCACGCGCACCGGGCTTCGCGCGATCCACTGCACGGCGTCGCGGCCGCGGTAGTCCATGTCTTCCACGGCGTGGAAAGTCAGCGTCTCGGCCAGGGCATCGAGCTTGACGGCCGCGCCGCCGCTGGCCACGCGGGTGGTCTTGCGCGCGGTGGCGAGCCAGCGCTCGCCAGCTTGCTGCCAGCGTGCCAGCACGGGGCCGGCCGGCATGGCGTCGAGTACGTTGACCACGGTACGGGCAGCGGCGATGGCGGCGCACAGCGTGGCGGCATCGGCTTCCCATCCGCCCTGGCCGCCTTGCAGCGCCGGGCCG
>NZ_JBIUHC010000133.1:0-27940 GCF_044627735.1 Cupriavidus sp. CuC1
TGCCATCCTTCAAGCTCTTCTTGTTGTTGCAGAGGCTTGAAAGTTAACACAAATTCGAATTTGTTAACAGTATTGCGGCTAGGCTCGATGGCTTACTGGTCGCACCGATGATCAAGGGTGGCGTGGAATGCATCCTGGGGGTGCAGCGCGATCCCGTCTATGGCCCGGTGGTCATGTTCGGCTTGGGCGGCGTGCTCGTGGAAGCCATGCCGGATGTCGCCTTCCGCATGGCGCCCTTTGACGAGCGGGATGCGCATGCGATGATCGACGAGATCCGCGGACGGCGGGTGCTGGCGGGCATGCGGGGCCAGCCGCCAGCCGACGTGTCCGCGCTGGCGAGCGCACTGGCGGCACTCTCCCGCTTCGCGTGGGCAAATCGTGACGCCGTGGTCAGCGTCGACGTCAATCCGTTCATCGTCCTGCCGCTGGGCGGGGGTGCGCTCGCGCTGGACGCCGTGGTGATCGGCGGCGGCAACGCGTCCGACAGGCTGGCAACGGCCTGATCCGCCCGGCGCAAGCGAAGCACGGGCGGCCCGGCACACGCTTCACAACAACTCACTCGGCCTTGATGCCCGCCTCCCGAATCAGCTTGCCCCAGCCGGCATAGTCGCGGCGCACCACCTCCTCGAACTGCGCCGGCGACAGGTTGGTGGCCTGGATGCCCAGATCCTTCAGGCGCGCCGCCACGGCGGGCTGCTTGAGGATCTGGCCCACTTCTTCTCGCAGGCGGCTCAGGACAGGTGCGGGCGTGCCCGCCGGGGCGAACAGGCCGTACCAGAAGCTGCTGTCGAAGCTCACGCCTTCGTCTTTCAGGCCGGGCACATCGGGCAGGTTGGATGACCGCTCCGTGCAGGCGGCCAGCGCGCGCAGCTTGCCAGCCTGGACATATGGCGCGGATGTCGTGGAGTCCACCATGGCGACCATGATGGTGCCGCCGAGCACGTCGGCCAGTTCGGGGGCCGCGCCTTTGTAGGGCACGTGCGTCATAGTGATGCCCTTCGCGCGCATCA
Organism: Cupriavidus sp. CuC1; assembly: GCF_044627735.1. Classification (NCBI taxonomy): domain Bacteria; kingdom Pseudomonadati; phylum Pseudomonadota; class Betaproteobacteria; order Burkholderiales; family Burkholderiaceae; genus Cupriavidus; species Cupriavidus sp. CuC1. The sequence goes on from NZ_JBIUHC010000133.1 coordinate 1,011, forward strand.
GGATTTCCGCGCACAAATGCCCGCCCGAGCCCAGTCCCCAGGAGCCGTAATTGATCTGCCCGGGCCTGGCCTTGGCGGCCGCAACCAGTTCCTTCAGGTTGTGTGCGGGAAACGCGGGATTGACCACCAACATGTTGGTCGCCGTCCCGATCTGTCCCAGCGCGGCAAAGCGCTGGTTGGCCGTGTACGCGGCATTGGGATAGAGAAACGGCGCCATCACCATGGTCGCCGAAATGCCGAGCACGATGGTGTAGCCATCGGGCTCGGCTTGCGCCGCATAGCTGGTGCCGATGGTGCCGCCCGCCCCGGCGCGGTTCTCCACCACCACCGTCTGCTTGAGCGATTGCTGCAGCCGCTCGGCCATCATGCGGGCTACTGTGTCAGTACCGCCTCCAGCAGGAAAGGGCACAATCAGCCGGATCGGCTTGCTGGGATAGGGATCGGCGTGGGCCATGGGCGCGAGCATCAGGCAGGCCACCGGGGCGGCAAGCAATTTGCCAATGGACATCGTCATCATTGTCTCCTGTCGGTTTTTTCTGATCCCGCTGCTTGGGCAATGGCGGCACTTTCCCCCCCCACGCCCCCACGGGTCGGACGATCCTACGGCGCCTGTCGAATCCAGACGGTCAACATTTCGCTATCCGAAACACCGGGCCCTCGACGATGTTTCGATATGCGAAATCATTCACCGTGCCACGCCACTACGCTCCTAAGCTGTCTCTCACACTTCCAACGGCTTGCCACGCGCTTGCCAGAAAACAAGGAGGAGACAATGACGTTTCGATCGATCGCCACCGCGGCCCTGGCTGCCTGCCTCACGCTGCCAGGCGTCGCCAGTGCCCAGACTTACCCGTCCAAGCCGGTCCGGATGGTTTCCCCCTATGGCCCCGGCGGCTCCAACGACATCTCCGCGCGCATCATCGCGGAAGGCCTGGGCAAGAAGTATGGCCAGCAGTTCGTAGTCGAGAACAAGCCAGGAGCCGCCACCCGGGTCGCCAATGAGATGGTCGCCGGGGCGCAGCCTGGCGGCTACACGCTGCTGTATGCAGCCGCGCCATTCGCCATCAACGAAGCGGCCGGGATCAAGGGGCACTACGACATCCGCAAGAACTTCATCGCCATCGGGCCGCGTGTGGTGGCGCCGCTGTTCCTGATCGTCAACGCGGCATCGCCCATTCGCAACCTGGCCGATTTCGTCAGCTTTGCCCGCGAGAAAAAGGATGGTGTGACCTTCGCCGGTACCGGCGTCGGGGCTGCCCCGCATCTGACATCCGAACTCCTTGCCAACGCAGCCGGCTTCAAAATACTGAACGCGCAGTATCGCGGGGATGCCACGGCCTACACCGAACTGCTCGCCGGCCGGGTTGACGCCACGCTCACGGCCATCACCAGCGCTCTTCCCTTTATCAAGGCGGGCAGGCTGCGCGTGATTGCAATCGCCTCTGAACAACGCTCACCGATCTATCCGGAAGCCCGGACCTTTTCCGAACTCGGTTATCCGACGGTCATAGGCTATGGCTGGTTCGGCCTGCTCGCACCGGCGGGCACGCCGCCGGCTGTCGTCCAGCAACTCAACCGCGACGTCAATGCCGTTCTGGCGGATCCCGGCAACAAAGAGCGTCTCGTCAATCTCGGGCTCCAGCCGGAGAGCGGATCGAGTGAGGCCTTTGCTGACTTTATCGGCGGCGAGGTAGCCAAATGGTCCGCCGTCATCAAGCGTGCAGGCATCGTGTTGGAGTAGCCAGTGTTTCGATATGCGAAATCATTTCACATAGCGAACCTCCGGCCTTCTACGATGGCTTCCCGGACATCCCCGCTAAACAGTGAACTAAAGAACAACGGCGCGCAACGGCGCCTCCTAAGGAGACCGGCATGAGCAGTTTCGGACGTCGACCCCGCTTGGCCATGATCGCGGCAACCGCAATGTGCCTGATCGCCCAGCCTGTGGCAGCGCAGACGCCATGGCCTAGCCGGCCAGTACGCCTGGTGGTTCCATTTCCGCCGGGTGGCAGCACCGACCTACTGGCGCGGGCGTTGGGTGAGAAGCTCAGCAAATCGCTAGGGCAGGCCGTTGTCATAGACAACAAGCCAGGCGCATCGGGCGCCCTCGCCGCGGAATCGGTCGTGCGCGCCGACCCCGATGGCTATACGGTGCTGGTGACCATCCAGGCGCCGGTGGTGGTGGTTCCGCACTACACGACAGTCCGCTACGATCCGCTGCGCGATCTGGTGCCCGTGGCTGCGCTAGCCAATGGCCCGCTGGTCTTTGCGGGCAACGCGGCCTTCCCGGCGCGCAACGTCAAGGAGGTGGTGGCCTATGCGCGCGCCCATCCCAATACCGTTTCGTATGCCTCCTTCAGCCCGGGAACCTGGAGCCATTTTGCCGGCCTGTTGCTCAACCGGCATGAAAAGATCGACTTACTGCATGTGGGCTACAAGGGTTCGGCACCAGCCATCGGCGACGTGGTCGGTGGCCAGGTCCAGTTGATCTTCGATGGGCAAGCCACTGTGCTGCCTATGGTGAAGGCCGGCAAGCTGCGCGCCTATGCGGTGACCTCCGCTACCCGCACCAGGTTGCTGCCCGACGTGCCCACGTTCGCGGAACTCGGTTACCCCGAGATTTCCAGCGATGGATGGATGGGCGCGTTCGCGCCGGCCAAGACGCCTGACGCCGTGGTGAAACGCCTCAACACCGAACTCGTCAAGCTGCTGAACACACCGGAGGTCATGGAGCGCCTCAATACACTGGGGGCCGAACCGGCCAGCGCGATGGATGCTGCTCGCTTTGGCCGGCAAGTGGCGAGCGATTACAAGCGATGGGGCGACATCGTGCGCACCAGCGGCTACCGCCCGGAATAAAGGCATCTCGAATTCCGGTGCCAGGCACGGCACCGCTCCCAGGAGGAAGACAATGGAAACAAGCAACATCCTGATGGTCAAGCAGGCGCTGTCGCGCCATGCCGATGGCATGTACACGCTTGGCGGCCAGGGCAACTCAGTCGTGGTCGACCTTGGCGCCACGCTACTGCTAGTGGATGCCGGCCCCGGCGGCGGCATTACCGACGCCATGATTGCGCAATTGCGCGCCAGCCTGGATAAGCCAGTGGCCTATATCGTCTACAGTCACGGCCATATGGGCTACAACAACGGCGTGCGGCAATGGCTGGCCGAAGCCGCCAGGCGGGGCGACCCGACCCCGCAACTGGTCGCGCATGCCAACCTGCCGGCGCGCTACCGGCGCTATCGCGAGACTGGCGGCTTGCAGGCCTATACCAATGTCCGGCAATTTCGCAGCGACTATCCCGCCACGCCGCCAGCGCACTGGTTCCAGATGCCTACGCTGACTTATCAGGACCGGCTGGCCCTGACGGGCACCGAGCGGCATGTGGTGTTGATGCACGCGCCCTCGGAGACTGACGATGGCACGGCGGTGTGGATACCCGATACACGCACGCTCTACGGCTCTAACGCTTTCATCAAGACCTGCCCGAATGTCGGTTCGCCGTACCGCATCTATCGCGATCCAATGCGCTGGGCGCAGACGCTGGAGCGATTCGCCGAGCTAGCGCCGGCGGTGCTGATCCCCGAGTTCGGCATGCCAGTGACGGATGCGGCGGAGATCCATGAGGCCCTGACTGTACCGGCACGCGCGCTGCGCTACTTACGCCGGGAAGTAGTGGCCAGGATGAATGCCGGCATGAGCGAGAACGACATCATCAACGATGTACCGCTGCCAGACGAACTGTTCGGCAGCCGCTTCATGAAGCCAACGTATGGCTGCGCAGCGTACATCATGCATGACATCTGGCGCTCTGAGAACGGCTGGTGGAACCGCAATCCGACGGACCTCCATCCGGCCGCGCCCGCAAAGGCGGCTGCGGCCGTCCGGCGAGCACTGGCCAACCCGGAGCGGGTACTGGCACGCGCCCGTGAGTTGCAGGCGGCAGGCGAGCTGCAACTGGCCCTGCATGTCATCGACCTGCTCGCCAGCGATGATGACGGCGACCCGGTATCGAAACAGGCGCGCGAGTTGAAGGCGGCACTGTGCGAAGGCCGGGCCCAGCGTATGACTTCGGTGGTGTCGCGCCACCTCTATCTCAGCGCCGCCGACGAATTGCTCGACCGTCCCGTCGGCGCCGCCGAACGTGCGCGCGGCGATGCCGGCTATGCATGGCAGTAGACCGGCACGATAAATCTGCCCGATCTGGTCGGGCAATCGACCGGGGCGCGCCAGCGCGCCTCCAACAACGCGGAGTCACCCAGATGCAAGCCAATACCACGCAAGCCATTGAAGAACGCGTCAAGCCGAATACCGGCCTGGGCGTGCTAGTGCGCAGCGAGTACTTTACGAACCTGATCCCTGGTGTCCATACGCTTGGCGGACAGGGAAATTCCCTGGCCATCGAGACGGCGCGCGGCGTGGTGATCGTCGACGCCGGCCCCGGCGGTGGCGTGACGCGCGCCATGATCACGCGCTTGCGCGAGTTGTCCGCGGCGCCGGTTCTGGCCATTGTCTACAGCCATGGCCACAGCGGCTACAACGCGGGTGCCAGGCTGTGGCAGGAACACGCGGCGGAACGCGGCGAGCCCCAGCCCACGCTGATCGCTCAGGCCGGCGTGCCGGCGCGCTACCGGCGCTATACGGAAACCGCGCAGTTGCAGGCCTGGCTGAACAGCCGCCAGTTCCGCAAAACCCTGCGGCCTGCATCGGCCGACAGCTACCCGATGCCGGACCAGACTTTCGACAGCCGCATGGTGATCGACGGTGGCGACCGCCGCATTGAGCTGATCGCCGCACCGTCCGAAACGGACGACGCGCTTGCGGTGTGGCTGCCCGAGTCGCGCTTCCTCTATGGCGGTGCCTCGATGATCCGCAGCATTCCCAACGTTGGCACGCCGCTGCGTACCATCCGCGACCCGCTGCGCTGGGCAAACACGCTGGAGCGCCTCTATGCACTGAACCCGACACAGGTTCTCCCCGAGTTTGGCGACCCGATTACCGATCCGCAGGAGATCCATGACGCGTTCCAAGTGCCCATCCGCGCGCTGCGGTACTTGCGCGATGCGGTGGTAGAGCGCATGAACGCCGGCATGAACGAGCGCGAGATCCTGCACGACATGGTGTACCCCGAGGCGCTGTTTGGTCACAAATGGATGCGGCCGATCTATGGCGACCCCGAGTACATCGTCCGGGAAATCTGGCGCATGGAGAACGGCTGGTGGGATCGCAATCCCACCCACCTGCACCCGGCCCGGCCTGCCGAGGCGGCGAACGCCGTGCTGTCCGCCCTGGGCAACCCGGGTCACGTGCTCGATGAGGCCCGCAGGCTGCAGGCAGAAGGCGATACCCAGCTCGCGCTGCATGTCATCGACCTGCTTGCGCTGGCGGATCCGGTCATCCCGGAAGTGGTGGCTGCGCGCGCGCTGAAGGCAGCGCTGTGCCGCCAGCGCGCCGAGCAGATGCGCTCGATCGTCTCGCGCCAGATCCTGCTTAGCAGCGCCGAAGACTTGCTCGGCCTGCCGATCGGCAGCACCAGCGCGGAAGATCCGCCGGCCGACTTCTCCTGGAACTGAGTAGAGGATCCCAGTCATGCACGCGGATATCCGTCATCACCATGTCATGCTCAACGGCTTCGATATGCACTATGCAAGCTGCGGCGAGCCAGGCCATCCGCTGCTGCTGTTCGTGCATGGTTTTCCCGAGAACTGGCAGGCCTGGCACCACCAGCTTGAGGCCTTTGGCCCTCACTACTATGCGGTCGCGCTCGATACGCGGGGCATCAACGAGTCCGCTGGTCCGGTAGATGTGAAGGGCTACCGAGCCGGTCATATGGTGGCCGACATTCTTGCCTTGATCGACCACCTTGGCTACCCCCAGTGCGTGCTGGTCGGCCATGACTGGGGTGGTGCCATCGCGTGCGCCGTTGCGCTGGCTAACCCCGCCCGCTTGCATGGACTGGTGATGATCAATGGCGTCCATCCGGCGATCTACCGCCGCGAACTGGTGGACAGTCCGGCGCAGCAGGCTGCCAGCGCCTACATGAACTTCTTCATCGGCGACGATGCGCTGGCGCAGATCTGCGCGAATGACTTTGCTTATCTGTTCGGCATGTTTGCGGAAGACGGACAGCAACCGAAATGGCTCGACGCGCCAACTCAAGCCAGCTACCGGCACTCCTGGTCCCGCCCAGGTTCCGTACGGGCAGGTCTCGACTACTATCGCGCCTCGCCGCTCCACCCTGCGGCGCTGGGCGACAGCGGCGCCGGAGGCGTTGTGTTCGACTCCGCGGCTATGACACTCAGCGTTCCCACTCTGGTGATCTGGGGCGAACGGGACCGTTTTTTGCTGACGGGCTGCCTTGATGGCCTCAGGCAATTCGCGCCAGACCTGAGGATCGAGCGCATCCCGGACGGAAGCCACTGGGTCATCCACGAGCATGGCCCCCGTGTTAACCGGCTGATTACCGAGTTCCTTAACGACCGCCTGGATACCGCTTGAGCGAGGTCGAATTTCATCTTTAAGTAGCCGGACAGTGGCACACTGTCGGCTTGCCCCCTAATCCCTTTCGCCAGGTATCCACCGATGGCAAGCGTCGTTCCGCGAGACCGCAGTGCAGCAGCCCGCGCCGGAAAGCCCCAGAACCTGACTCGGGCGGTGCTGCGCGAGCCAGGAGACCGGCAGTTCGCCAGCACCCTGGAGCGCGGCTTGCGCGTCCTGCAGTGCTTTTCCGCAGATTCCCCCGAACTCGGCAATGCCGAGATCGCGGCGCGTACCGGTCTGCCAAAGCCTACGGTTTCCAGGCTGACCCATACCCTGGTCAGGCTCGGCTACCTGCGTCGCCATCCAGACAGCGGCGATTTCGGATTGGGCATGAGCATTCTCTGCCTGGGCTACCCGCTGCTAGCGGGGCTGCAACTGCGCCGGCTGGCGGCGGGCCCCATGAAGGAGCTGGTGGACCTGATCGACGGCTCTGTGGCGATCGGCGTTCGAGACCATCTGCGTATTGTCGCGCTGGAAAACATTACCACGCGTGACGTGCTCAAGCGCAAGCCCGGCACGGGCCTCACGCTGCCGCTGGTATCCAGCACCGCCGGCACGGCCTGGCTGGTGGGAGCCACGGCAGACGAACGCAAGCGCGCGATCCGTGAGATCGAATATGCGGAGCCTGGAAGCTGGGCGCGGCAGGCCGACGAATTTGACGTATTCCGCAAGGAATTTGCCCGGCTTGGTTATGTCAAGCGCCGCAACGTCTTGCGCCCGGACACGGTGGCACTTGGCGTACCGCTGCGCCGACGGCCTGGCGCCGAGCTGCTGGTGCTGTCCTGCGTCCTGGCGACCAGCGCGGCCACGGCAGACGCGCTGGAGCAGCACGCCGCCGTGGGACTTCTCACCGCGGCAAAGTACATCGGCGAAAAGCTGCAGCAGCCGTAGCGTTGCCATACCAGATTCGCAGTCAGGCCCGGATGACCGTACGCCTCACCTCACGCAAGGAGTTGGCGGCTGGACGATTCCATCAATCTGTTGCATCGACCTGTTGAATCCTCAACCGCGTACTTCGCCAGGGAATCGCTGCCCGGTACGCGTTCATGACGCAATAGCGAGAGCATTATCCGGTCAATATGATGTGTCGGGTGTTGGGGGTGTCACGCGGTGTATAGCCGGATTCTGGGCCACAGGCAGCGCATCCGGCCATTGTGATACACATTAGTCTCCATGCAGAACACCATAAGCCCCAGAATCTATCGGGCGCCCTGGGGAGCGGTCAGCACCAGCACCAAGTACCAGAGGACCTCTGGAGTTGATCGCACGCCGGTAGGGGGATATCCATTGATGGATGCAGGGCGCGCCTCGCTGTCACTCCGATTGCTCCAGCAGCCGGGGCAGTACGGCTAGCTGCACCGAGCGCGCGCTCGAGCAGCTGACGTCGCGTGCATAAAAGCCACGTTCTTTATTACTTCTGGGTATATGTGTCATTTCGAGGCTTTCTCCCGGCACGCCCCCGTGTCGGGTGTCTGAAAATTCTGGTTCCCGAGAAGCAAAATCCCCACACTCTGGGGAAGTGTGGGGTTCGGGAGAGCGGAACCGGATTTGGGGGAGAGTGTCCCCGACCGGGATTTGAAGCCCTTAGAGGGGGGCGCGGTCGGACGCAATGTAGTACCTGGCGCCGCCCGTATAAGTGTCGAATTTGCCTCTTTTTGCGCTGTCAGTATAAACATCGTACTTCCCAGACCGCGCGCCGTCAGTGTAAGTACGGCGCCCCCTGTGAGGTCCACGCGTCCATCACGCGGCCCGTGCGCTCGACCTGGTCGCCGGCCCGCTGCCGCCAGTAGTCGTCGAGCAGCACCACGCCGACCTCACCTTCATCGACATTGAACGCGATGCCATACACGTCGCCGGGAAAGCGCACCAGCTCGTCGTAGCCGATGCCCAGCACGGGAATCAGGTTAACGGGGCGACTTCAGAATTCGGAAAAGATCGCCCAATTTGGACTGCAAAGCCTTGCTGGATAAGGGTGTGGCTTCACCGCGATAAAACGCCCAACGGGCGATTAACGGCAATCAGCGAGTCGTTGATTTCATTGCTGGCGCATCTGAACCTGACGCCGCAGAAGTCGTTGCAGCGCGCATATCAGCGCGACCTAGAGGCGATCGAGCGCTGGCAACGGGACACGTATCCTGCCATTGCCAAGCAGGCTCGTGAGGAAAACGCCGACATCTTCTTCAGGGATGATCGTATAGAGCCTCCATGCGTTGATCACGGCGCTCCCCGGCCCGACGCGGGTCGGAAGTGACCGTAAGACGGGAAGTCAGCCGGAGATCAGGTCGCATTTCATGCAGACATCGGACGGATTGGCCTGCCATTGATATGCCTGTGACGCTTGTACCTCTGCCGGTAGCGCGCGGCGCGGCATCAACGTAAACCCGTGACGACTAAAGTAAGTCGCAAAGCGCATCGCTAACATCACTGCTTGTCGACACCCTCCAGCTCGGGCGCGCATGAGTGCAGCTTGCACCAGAGACGAAGCGATACCACGGTCGCGGTAATCGGCAAGCACGGCAACGGGCCCGATGATTGCAGTGTCACCATGCCGCTCCACGCCGGCACAACCGACGATCAAGGATTCGGTGATGGCGATATGGAATGTGGTTGCAAATAGATTGAGTGCCGAAGCATCAAGCCCGCATTGTTCGAGGATGCTAATAATCTGTGGCGCTTGGCCAGTGACGGCAGCGCGAATGGAAATGCCTCTCATTTTGACCCCTCTCGCTTCGGCGTTTAGCCGGATGTTTTTTTCGCGACTTCATCAAGGCGTGCTGCCGCCTTTTTAATTGTTATGCCGTGTAAAGATCCCCACAGGGCCGGGTGGCCTTTGGAGTAAACCACGGTTAGGCAGCCTGACTGCCGTTGGCGAGTATGGATATGAGTCTCCATTCCGACTATCCCCCAATCGTGTTATGCGCTGCAAAACGCCATCACGGCGCAATCACGACGGCCGAACGCCCAGCAACTTGCGCCATTTGTGTTGTCCAGCATCTTGGCGACGATTCAATACCCTGCGACATCAATCTGTTGGCGGCGCCATACCAAGTCATCCGATGCTGAGACAGACCGCATGGCGGAAATTTCCGTAACCAGATTGCTAGATACCTGGCTGCCCGATACAGGATTGGCGCGAACCGAGCCCAATAGTTGGCACAGCGCCTCGTCGTGGGTCGCGATGCTATTGATAGAGCTTCGCCGCTTCGTCATCGCCCGGATGCCGGCCTGCTCGGCGAACCGAACGCGCGCGGTGAATGCTGGTGCGCAGCCCACGGATGACGAGGATTACTAGGCTGCCCGGGGCTAAAACGCAATTAATCGCCAGCATTTTGATCCCGGCTCAAATTAATAAGGGCTTGGCAGAAATATGAGGATAGCTCGCGCTTGGCATCCCTCCGATCCAGCAGTGTCCCGGCATCTGCTGCCGGTCACCATCCACGACGCTGTGGTCGGCGACGGCCTTGCGTTGAACCCGGGCGGGCTCGCGTGTGTTCGTCATCGTGCCGACGCTTGTGTACGCAGCCCTGGAATCTGTGGTCGCCCGACGTCCGCGCCGACAAGGCGGGCGCCTATCCCAGTTCAGCTGGGTTTCGACGCGGTTTCGGGGCGAGATAACGCGCGCGCCGCACGTTGGGCTTGCAGTCCCTGCGCCCGCTTCGCATCGGCCTGGGCCACGTGTCCCGCCTCCTGACCCGCCAGATCCACGCGCGGTGCGCCTTCGACCAGAAAGGCCCAGTAGCGGGTGCCGCGGCACCAGGTCCGGATTGCATCGCGCAATGCCGGCTCCGTCAGGCCAAGTTCCTGCGCGTGCGGGACGAGATCCTCAAAGATGCCGATCTTGAGCGGCACCTTGGGCGCAGGATTCTTCGGAAAGGTTTTGGGGAAGCGCTTTTGCAGCTTCGCAATGGCTTGCAGCACCGGATCAACGGGCTTTGCGGGCTCATTAACGGGCTTCGCTGGGCGGGGCGAAGCCTTCGGGGGTGCGCGACGCGTCTTGGCCCGTGGCGCGGCCTTGGCTTGCTTTGCCAGTTGTTCCTTCAGTGCCGCCAGTTGTTCGAAGCCCATCATGCCCAGCCATTAAAAACGTCGCGCAATTGTAGCAGTCCCTCGCAATTCGCCTCGCCCCCCACGCCGCGGCGGGGCGGGGCATTGACCAAAGCAGGCATGCAGGCCAGACCGGCGCCCATCACACTTCGCGCGTCCACCCGATCCGGTGGCGTTCCTGCGTGGCCTCATGGCGCGCATCGTCCTCCGTGTGCAGGTAGGCACTGGTGGTGGCGATGGACGCATGCCCGAAATTGTCCCGCACAAAGCGCAGGTCCACCTGCTGGTCGGTCATATGCGACCCCGCCGTATGGCGCAGCCAGTGCGCCGAGGCGCTGGCCAGCACCGCGGCCCGGCTTTCCCAATCCGGTCCGCGCGCGCGCAGGCGCGCGGCCGCCAGCGCGAAGATCTCCTTGAGCACCAGGTGCAGCGCGCCGCGCGACAAGGGTTTTTCCTTGCCAATGATCGGCAGCACGATGGGGCGATCCTCGCCTGGCAATGGCATCGGCGGCAGGCCGTACGCCTCGCGATAGCGCGCCAGCTCCACCATCAGTTCGTCCGTGGCGGGCACCAGCCGCGTCTTGTTGCCCTTGCCCGTCACCTCCAGCCACCAACGCTCCAGGCCCTGGCTGTCGCGCCGGCAGAAGAAGGCGCCCATCCGGGTCTCGGCCACCTCGGCCGCCCGCAGGCCGCCGAGATACAGCACTGTGAAGAGCCAGCGGCAGCGCGCCGCGTGCAGGCGGTCGCGCTCGGTCGCACGTTCGAGCGTGCCCGGCATGGCGTCGATGGCGTCCTTGACCGCCTGCCACATGTCGTGGCTCAGGTAGCGCGTGACGCGCGGCTTGGACTGGCCGCGCCGGCTGCGCGCCAGCGAGAGCGGGTTGCCGGCCAGGTAGCCCGCGTCGACCAGCCAGGCAAACAGGCCATTGAGGATCACCATGGTGTGGCGCGCGCTGACCGGGGAAAGCGGTCCGGCAAACGGCCGCCACGCGGGCGCGCCGCGCGCCAGCTTCTTGCGCGACGCCATCACCCAGCGCCAGGCCGGCTGCGGATCGGCCAGGAAGCGCTCGTACAGCAGCTGTTGAGGATCGTTAATTCCGCTAGCGGTGACCGCTATATCCGCTAGCGATCACATGGATGTAAACCATTGATCTATATAGAGAAACAGCCGTTCAGTGGCGCTTTTTGGCCGTTGTGCAAGAGCAACGCCTTTTTCCGTCCATGTCCAACGATTCCGCTAATGCGGCGCGGCGGATCATTAATTCGGCTAGCGCGGGCTACGCCGAGCCGGTGTCGGCGAAATTCTATTGCTGGCCGGGCAGGGCGGACGGAGAGGGTGATAGTTCGGTAGAGCCATGCGCATGACCTCGCGAAAGATGGGAAAAATAGGGGAATTCTTGCGATCCGCATTCACGCCACGACCTGCGCGTCAGGGAGATCTCCATTGAAAGCGCTCGCGAGCATCGGCAGGAGAAGAGCGTTTTTCCTTCATCTATCCTGGCTGGCACCCACATTTGCATAATTAGAGGTCGCCATTAGCCGAAATAGCGATCTGCAACATCCGTATCCAAGCGGCATGGACAGCACGGGCGATCATGCCCGGAACGTCTCTGCCGTCTCCTCGGCAGCTTTGCGCAGATCAGGGACGAAGGCCAATAGATCGTCGAGCGTGAGCCGGCCCACCGGCGCCTGTACCGCGATCGCCGCACAGGCACGATTGCGATCCAGCATGACCGGCACCGCAATCGCGATGAGCCCCTGCAGGTGCTCCTGATTGTTGATGGCCAGCATGCGCCTGCGCGTCGCGGCAAGTTCCTTGCGTAACGTCTCGCGATCGACGATGGTTCGCTCCGAGTAGGCATGTAGCGGCAACGTATCGACCATACGGTCGCGCCTCTCCTTCGGTAGGAAGCTAAGCAGGACTTTGCCACTTGCCGAGCAATGCAGCGGCACATGCGAGCCTGGTTGCAAATGCAGGCGCAACGGCCATTCGGTTTCGACACGGTCGATGTACACCACGTCGTTTCCTGCGAGCATCGTCAGATTGCAGGTCTCGCCAATCTTTGCCACAAGTTGTTCGAGCAACGCGTGGCGCGCCGCAGCGGGACCCGCGTGCATGAGAACGTTCACCGCCAGGGCACGCACGCGCGGCGAGCACTCATAGAGCCGGTCGCCCGCGCCGCGCGTCACCAGCCATGCGTCCGTCAGTTGCACGAGTATGCGGTGCACCGATTGTTTGGGTAATCCGAGCGCCTCGACGAGGTCCGTCATGGAAAGCGGTCGCCCTGCCTGCGCAAGTGCCTCCAGCACGCGAAAGGCGCGGACTGCCGCGGCATTCGATTGGTTGGATCTTGTCATGCTGTCTCCTGGCCGCAGTACTCATGCTTGCCCATCTGCATCGACTTTATCGCTTTTCGGGACACATTCAAGTCCCGAAATCCGCGCTTTTCCATTCTCGAGAGTACGCAGCGAAGGATAGCGTAAAAAACGGGACACCCTGGTGCGACGGCTTGAATAGATTAGGTTGACAGCACTCGTGGGCGTCGTAGATCCGGATGCTCACATTGAACATCAGCGAGAAGGGGGAATCAAGAAGGCGGAATTTGCAAGGACAAGAACGACGTTGCAAGGCTGGTGGTGGTTTCAATGCCAATGGTTCTTGAGAGTGCGTGAAAGTCGGCATAGATTCGACCATACATATAAATATATTTAATTAAAATGGTGAGAGAGACATGAAAAGATTATTTAAAGTCAGGTACATGATATTGGGGATGATGTGTCTGATGTATTTCATCGCCTATATTGACCGCGTCAATATCTCAATTATCGCCCCGTTCCTGAAAGATGAGATGGCACTTACGCCGACTCAGCTGGGGCTCGTCTTTTCAGCCTTTGCCTATCCCTACGCCGCTATGCAAATCCTGGGCGGTTGGTTCGCCGACAAGTACGGGCCGAGGCTGGTGTTGGCCATACTCACTAGCATTTGGGCGATTGCGACGATTCTCTGCGGTTTTTCCTGGGGCCTGGGATCGCTGATCATGTTCCGGATCCTGCTCGGCATCGGTGAGGGAGGCGCATTTCCGGCAGCAACGCGCTCTTTCACATACTGGATGCCGGCCACAGAACGCGGCTTCGCCCAGGGTATCACGCATAGCTTCGCCCGCCTGGGCGGCGCCGTCACCCCGCCGATCGTAATGGCCATTGTTGCCGCGTACGGCTGGCGCGAGTCGTTCGTGATTCTCGGTGTCGTCAGCCTGGTCTGGACCAGTCTCTATGTTTGGCTGTTCCGTAACACTCCGCTGGAGCACAAATGGGTAAAGCCCGCTGAGTTGACTGAGATCGGCGTCAATTCAAGCGAGTTGAAGAAGGCTGCAGCAGGAAGAACGCCCTGGAAGCAGATGGTCAAATGCATGTGGTTGGTAACGTTCGTGGATTTCTGCTACGGCTGGTCACTCTGGGTGTTCCTGACGTGGTTGCCTTCCTACCTGAAGGATGCGCGTGGATTTGATGTAAAGCAGCTGGCATTGTTCACGGCGCTGCCGCTGCTCGCCGGCGTAGTCGGTGACACCCTCGGTGGCGTGATCTCCGATTTCATCTATAAGAAGACCGGAAACCTTAAGCTGGCCAGATGTGCACTACTTGTTACAGGACTTGGCGGTGCCCTGGTATTCATCGTGCCAGCGATCTACACCAATAGCCCATTGACCGCCGTGATCCTGCTCGCCGCGTCCTTCTTCTTCCTTGAGCTGACCAATGCCGTCTTGTGGAGCCTGCCACTCGACATTGCTGGAAAGTTTGCAGGAACCGCTGGCGGCATGATGAACACAGGCTTCGGGGTGGCAGGAATGATATCGCCCGCTTTGTTCGGTTTCCTGATTCAACGCACAGGAAGCTACGAACTGCCATTCCTGATTTCGGCCGGACTATTGGGGGTCGCGGCAATCTGCTCGTTGCGGATCGATCCTACAAACAAGATCAAAGATGAGCCGGAAGATGCACTGTCACTCGAAGGGACTGGACTGGGGACTGTCCATTGAAAGTTGCCTTCCCCTCGGCAGGGGGAAGGCCCCGGATTGAGCATTGAAAGCAGCAGGAATGATAGATAAACGGAGAGAAAGAATGTCAGTTGAAACGAGCGTGAATACCAATTTGTCGGCGGATGTCGCAATGATTTCCGATCTGATCAGGAAGGCAAGGGAGGCGCAGCGAAACTATGCGCGTTACTCGCAGGTTCAAGTGGACGAGGTGGTCACCGCGGCGGGATGGGCGATCATGCATCCTGCGCATAACCGTCTCTTGGCCGAGATGGCTGTGCGCGATACAGGACTCGGCAACGTCGCCGACAAGATCCAGAAGAACTACCGCAAGACATTGGGACTGCTGCGCGATCTCAAGCATGCAAAGACAGTTGGTATCATTGCCGAGTATCCGGAGCGCGGACTGGTAGAGATTGCCCGCCCAGTTGGCGTGGTAGCCGCGATCACCCCCTCCACCAATCCCGCAGCGACACCCGCCAACAAGATCATCAATGCACTGAAGGGGCGCAATGCGGTCATCGTCGCGCCATCCCCCAAAGGACTCTCCACTTGCGCTGCCCTGGTGGCTTACATTCATGCGGAACTGGCGAAGGTCGGCGCGCCGCTGGACTTGGTGCAATACCTACCCGGACCGATTACCAAGCAAGCAACCCAGGAGCTAATGCGCCAGGCAGACCTGGTGGTCGCGACAGGCTCACAGAACAATATCCGATCCGCCTATGCGAGCGGATCCCCTGCATTCGGGGTGGGGGCGGGCAACGTCGCCTCGATCATCGATACCTCGGCGAGTCTTGGTGAAGCGGCGCAACAGATCGCCAGCTCGAAGACGTTCGACAATGCGACGAGCTGTTCATCCGAAAACAGCGTGGTTATCCTCGACTCGGTCTATGACTCGGCCTTGGCCGCGCTAACCGAGGCCGGCGGCGTCCTTCTGAACAGCGAAGAAAAGCACCACCTGCAGGAAACGATGTGGCCCCGGGGGAAACTGGATTCAGCCGTGACCGCACAGTCTGCGCCCAGCATCGCGTCACTGGCTGGCTTGACCCGGCCGAGCGTGACACAAGCGAAATTCTTGATGGTTGAGGAAGTTGGCACCGGTCCGGATTACCCATACTCGGGTGAAAAGCTCTCTCCCGTGCTAACCGTCTATCGCGCCCGAAATTTTGACCACGCTTGCGAGATAGTCAACGATATCTATGGCTATCTGGGCGCGGGTCATTCGGTGGGAATTCATACATCGGATGATGGCCACATCCTGCGCTTGGGGAATGAGCTTCCTGTTTGCCGGGTCATTGTCAATCAGGCGCATTGCTTTGCGACTGGTGGCAGTTTCGAGAACGGCTTGCCATTCTCGCTTTCCATGGGTTGCGGTACATGGGGTGGCAATAATTTGTCCGAAAACATGAATTACAGGAACTTCCTCAACATTACACGCATCGTGCGAAGAATTCCCGAGCGGGTTCCCTCCGAGGAGGAACTATTTGGGGAATACCTGCGCAAGTACGGCTAATCGATCCAGCGAGAATGAGAAAGAAACCCTGTACTGCTTGAACGTGAGGAATATAGGCATGCTACGCACCATTCGAGAATATGTCGACTTTCAAGCCGCTGAACGACCGGACGCGCTTTACTTGATTGCGCCGGAACCTGGTTTAAGCATGACTTTCGCCGGCCTGCAGAGGGCCTCTCGCGAGCTGGCACGCTTTCTTCTTGCCCAGGGTATTCTGAGAGGCGACAAGGTGGCGATGTTGATGCAAAACGGCTACCAGACCTGCCGCCTGCTCATTGGCGTCATGTACGGCGGCTTTTGCGCGACCCCGCTGAATCTTCTCGCGCACCCGTCGCAGCTCGAGTACGTACTGAACCATAGCGATGCCAAGATCGTATTCGTCGCACCCGATCAGCTCGAGCGTCTTAATGCTGCCCTGGCCAACGTGACGCGGGATATCCAGATCGTCCTGTGCGATGTCGATGCGCAGGAGTTCATCCCGATGTCGGATGAGGGCGTGCAGTTACCACTAGTGGGTGAAGAGGACGATGCACTGATGATGTACACGTCCGGCACTACCGGCAAGCCCAAGGGGGTCGTACTGGCAAACCGCTCCGTGGTGTCGGGTGGACAGTTCGTGTCCGCTGCCCATGAGCTGGAGGCGCAAGACCGGGTCTTGGCGGTCTTGCCCCTCTATCACATCAATGCCCAGATTGTGACCGCGACATCGCCGTTGGTGCGTGGTGGAAGCCTCGTTCTGCCACATCGTTTCCGGGTCTCCAACTTCTGGGACCTGGTGGCACAGCATCGATGCACCTGGATCAATGTGGTTCCGACCATGATTTCCTACCTGTTGAATGACGCGGGTTCGGTGAAGAGTGGCTTGGATCTGAGCCGGGTCCGTTTCTGTCGTTCGGCCTCCGCTCCACTGCCGCCCAGCCAGCATCGTGCCTTTGAAGATGCATTCAAGATCGGGGTGATCGAAACGATGGGGCTCACGGAAACCTCCGCGCCGTGCTTCACCAATCCCCTGGACCCTTCCCAGCGCAAGATCGGCAGTCCCGGCCGGGCCTTTGGCAATGAAGCCAAGATTGTCAACACAGAGGGAATGGCGCTCACTTCGGGCGAAGCGGGCGAAATCATGGTGCGCGGACCAAACGTGATGAAGGGGTATTACAAGAGTCCGGAAGAAACCGCAAAAGCGCTGACGCCCGAAGGCTGGCTCCATACTGGAGATCTTGGATATCTCGACCCGGATGGTTTTGTCTTTGTCACTGGCCGGATCAAGGAGCTCATCATCAAGGGGGGGGAGAACATTGCACCTCGCGAGATAGACGAAGCATTGCTCAAGCATCCGGCTGTGCTGGAGGCCGCGGCGGTGGGTGTTCCGGACGAGCATTACGGTCAGGAGTTGATGGCGTGCATTGTGCTGAAACCTGGAGAACGATGCACAGCGGACGAATTGAGATCGTTTTGCAGGAACGAACTCGGCGCGTACAAGACGCCCAAGTCCTTCCGCTTTGTCTGTGAGTTGCCCAAGGGGCCGTCGGGCAAGGTACAGCGGCTGAAGCTCCTCGACATGGAGGAAATACTCGCATAGCGCGTTTGCCGCACGACGGCTCGATGGATGCAGGATCGGCCTGTCGGCGGCTCGCTTCGTCATGTGCGGTGAGGGCGAAGTTCCAGGAGCAGGCGTGGTGGTATCCTTGAGCCGCACTTTCGCAAGGTCGAACTGCGCTCTTCGGATGCGCTCGATGGAAGTTATGACCGCCAAACATCCGCAGGACATTTCTGCACTTGAGAATGACCGCCGTTTTGTCACGGCGCTGGCGCGCGGACTGGAAATTCTTGACGCATTCGACGGCGGGGGCCTGCTTGGGAACCAGGATATCGCCTCGATTACCGGCTTACCTGGCGCCACCGTATCCCGTTTGACCTACACGCTGGCTTCGCTGGGCTACCTGCGGCGTGACGAGCAGACCCGGAAATACTTCGTCGGTGCCGGTGTTCTCGGGCTCAGTGCCTCAATCCAGCGCAGTCTCGGCGTACAAAAGATCGCCAGGGGTTTCATGGAGACACTGGCGCGCGAGCTTAATGTCTCGGTGGCGATGGGCACACGCGACCGCCTCGGGGTGATGTTCCTGGAGGTGGCGCGCTGCGATCAGAACGTACGGGTGGTGCACGTAGACGTCGGCACGGTGCTGCCGATGGCGTCAACGGCGATGGGCACGGCCTATCTGGTGGCGGTTCCGCTTGCCGAGCGCGCGCATCTGCTGGAGCAGATCCAGGCGCGGCATAGCGCGGAATGGGATCAGATCCGAAAATCGGTGGAGCAAGCCCACTCGGATTACCGCAAGCACGGCTTTGTGATCTCCCTGCGCTCGTGGTCACGGCCGGTCAATGCGGTTGGCGTGCCACTGGTCATGCCAAGAGGGGGCGGCGTCTATGTGTTCACCTGCGTTGCAAATCCGCAAGCCGCACCCCGGGAGCGGTTGGTGAGGGAGCTGGGTCCTCGGCTGGTGGATATGGTGAACGCCATCCGCGCGGAGGTCGACCGCTCGCCGCCACTTCAGGTGGTGCCGCATAGCGTGTATCACCCGTGAGCGGATGCCGTGCCGCTGCCTGCGACGCTGGTTGCCGGGGCATGATGGGCGTGCCAATTCCGAGCCGCCTTTCTAGCGAATGTCTCATATAGAAATTATTTAAAATCAAATAGATAGCATCATCACTTCCGCAGTGCGGTTTTGCCCCCGGTTTCTCCTATACACCATCGGTGTCTCTCGGAAGAATACGGTCCAGACAAGAGACCAGCCACACCGACATACATGTGTCGCGATGGCCGGCCCATGAACCGGACTGAAGGGGAGACATCGAATGAAGCATGTCGTGGCGTGCGCAGGATTGGGTATTTTCAGCCTCGCGGCACAGGCGCAATCCAGCGTCACACTCTATGGCGTGGTCGACGCCAACGTTGAATATGCGAACAACCTGCCCGGCGCTACCGGGAAGGACAGCGGCTCGCGGCTGAGCCTGCGTTCCGGCGGCATGTCGACTTCACGTTGGGGTATTCGCGGCGTGGAGGAGCTTGGCGGCGGGGTGAAGGCGGTCTTTGCGCTGGAAAACGGCTTCAACGTGGATACGGGTTCGCAGTCCGATAGCAGCCGCCTGTTCGACCGGCAGGCCTTCGTTGGCTTGTCCAGCCAGTATGGCACGCTGACCTTCGGTCGCCAGTACACGACGATGTTCTCCATCATGGGGAACTACGTGCCGCAGGCCTATGCGCCGCAGAATGAGCCGATCTCGACCGTGGTCACTGCCCGCAATGACAATGCGGTGAAGTATGTCGGTAAGTTTGGCGTGGTAGGGCTAGGCGCGCACTACAGCTTTGGCGAGCGGCCGGGTGCATTTTCCTCCGGTGCGGGCTGGGGCCTGGGCGCCACCTACGCCCCGGGCGACTTCAGCATTTCGGCAGCCTATGACCAGTTGAATCCACAGGCCGGCACCGGTTCGGGCTCTGGTCGAACGCTATACGCCGGCATTGGCGCCAATTACGTGGCCGGGCCGGCCACGCTGTTCGCGGCCTATCGATGGGGCCGCAAAGAAGACGAAGCGGGCAGGCCGATCACGCGCGACAACTTCTGGTGGACGGGCGTGCGCTACGAGCTCACGCAGGCACTGGCGCTCACTGGTGCCTTCTACTACGACGATATCAAGACGTCGTGCGGCACAAGCTGTACCAATCCCGCCAATCCCTGGCAAGCCACCGCGCTGCTTGACTACAGCTTGTCCAAGCGGACCAACCTTTACGCGGTGGCCGCCTATGCGAAGAACGCCGCCATGAACTTTGGCTTCGGTGGCTACACGCTGGCGCAAGGCAAGAATAGCCAGACCGCCATGGCCATCGGCATCCGCACCAAGTTCTGAGCCCGGTAGGGCCGGCACAGACCAACTCGAATGGAGCATCAAACATGAAGGGCTATCGTTTCCCCGACTATCAGGTGGCCGGCGATGCCGACACCACGATCTTCCTGCTGCACGGCGCCTATGGTTCGAAGATATACTTCGGTCCGGAAATCGAGGCGCTGGTGCGCGAGGGCTACCGCGTGGTGGCCTGGGATGCGCCGGGCTATGGCCTTAGCCCGCTGCCGGAGAACCTGAGCATCGAAGGGCTGGCGGACACCGCGGCCGCGCTGGTCGAGCGGCTCGGCACGGCGCGCAACGTGGTGCTGGGCCATAGCATGGGAGGTATCGTTGCGCCTCGCGTGGCCGCGCTGTTGCCCGGGCGCGTGCATGGCCTGGTGGTGTCGGCAACGGTGGCGTCTTTCTCGCGCAAGAGTGAAGAGGACAGGAAGACCTTCCTGGATGAGCGCATCGCGCCGCTCAAGCGGGGGAAATCTTTCGTGGAAACGGCCATGCCGGTGATCCGCTCGATGTTCGCGACTGGCTCGCGGGGACCGCTGGTCGATCTTGTGACCTCCGTGGCGGCCGGTACTTCGGCCGACACCTTCTGCGCCGCCATCGCGGCCATCGTCAACTACGAAGGCGTCGACACCCTGCGCCAGGTCGCCGTGCCGACCCTGCTCGTCGCAGGCGAGCAGGACAAGGTCGGCAGGCCTGATGGCATGCGACAGATTCAGGAGTTGATCCCGCAGGCGGAGTTCGTCTGCATTTCAGACGCGGCGCACTATGCGTTTGCCGAGCAGCCGGAAACCTTTAACCGCCACTTGCTCAGTTTCGTTCGGCGCCACGTTGACACGGCTCGCCGCGGACAAGCCTGACGACTATCGCAAGATGGGGCTCGCCGGCGAGTCGGAACCCCCTTACTCGGAAAACGCATGATGCAGAAAAACACCCCTTCAGTGACAAGGCGTGCCTTTATCGGCGCCTGCCTGGCGCTGGGCTTCATTTCGGGCGCGCAGGCGGGCGACTGGCCCACGCGGCCAATCACGCTGGTCGTGCCATACCCGGCTGGCGGGCTGACGGACACGGTATCCCGGACGTTGGGCGATGAGGTCGGCAAGATCCTCGGCCAGCCGATTGTGATCGAGAATCGCGCCGGCGCGGGGGGCAAGATCGGCCTGGATGCCGTCAGGCGCGCACCGCGGGATGGCTACACGATTGC
Source organism: Cupriavidus sp. CuC1 (assembly GCF_044627735.1). Taxonomy (NCBI): domain Bacteria; kingdom Pseudomonadati; phylum Pseudomonadota; class Betaproteobacteria; order Burkholderiales; family Burkholderiaceae; genus Cupriavidus; species Cupriavidus sp. CuC1. The sequence goes on from NZ_JBIUHC010000133.1 coordinate 22,244, forward strand.
GCTGGTCGTGCCTGCCACCATGATCACGCTGCCCCTGACGGACAAAAACTACGGGATCGACCCGTTGAAGGATTTCGAGCCAATTACGATTGCCGTCGACACTTACCTCGCGCTCGTGACAAGCCCCGCTTTGGGGGTGCACAACCTGAAGGAATTCACTGCCTATGCCCAGCAGCACCAGGGAAAGCTGAACTACGCCACACCGGGCGCCGGCACCAGCTTTCATTTCAATAATGTGATGCTTGCGCAGAAGCTCGGCATCCGGGCGCGCATGTGCCGTACAAGGGCGAGGTTCAGATGATGACCGATATCGCCAATGGCCAGATCCATTACGCCTTGGTCACGAACTCGTCCAAGGCGTTTGTGGACGGTGGCAAGGCGGTGCCAATGGCGGTGGCGGCAGCCAAACCTGTGCCGGCCTTTCCAAATGTGCCGACCTTTCGCGAGCTGGGCGTGGATTTCACCACCGATGGCTGGGTGGGCTATGCCGCTGCCGCAGGTACCCCGGTGCAGATTCTCGACAAGCTGAATGCTGCTTTCACCAAGGCGCTGGCACTGCCGCGCATCAAGGAACTGTTTGTGCAGATGGGCTACAAGCCGGTTGGTAATACGCGGGCACAGTTCCGCGCTCTGATCGAGGAGCGCACCAGGCACTATGCGCAGCTCGTGAAGTCCGGCGCGGTGAAGCTGGAAAACTGAGCATCGCAGCCCGGGAAGTCATTGCGGAAGCCTTCCGAGAAGCCATAAGAGAAGCCGTTGGCGCATCAAGGTCTGGTGCGCCAGGCAAGCAGAGTGAGGATTCATCATGCTGGAAATCGTCAATCATGTTCCGTCCACGATCGCGGCGGACAACGACCATCCCTTCCTCAACGGGCCATTTACGCCCAACCAGGACGAATACACCGCGGATACCGATGCCATGCAGGTGATCGGCGAAATCCCCAAGGATCTGCACGGCATCTACGTGCGCAACACGCATAACCAGGTGCATGAATCGATTGGCATCTACCATCCCTTCGACGGTGACGGCATGTTGCACGCAGTCCACTTCGAAGACGGTCGCGCCACTTACCGCAACCGCTATGTGCAGACCACTGGCTTTCTTGCTGAAAAGGCGGTAGGCCGCTCACTCTGGCCAGGCATGCTGTCGCCCCAGTTGTATTCGCGCCGTGGGTGGGGCTCGATGGGCGCCATGAAGGACAACGCCGGCACCGACGTAATCTGTCACGCCGGCAAGCTGCTTGCTTCGATGTCGCAGGGCAGTGAGCCCTGGCGGCTGGACCCGCTGTCCCTCGAGACGCTGGGACCGGATGCGAACTGGGCGGGCTCGGTTCCGGATGGCGTGGCTTCTCACTACAAGGTCGATGCCGAAACGGGCGAGATGATGTTCTTCAACTACCCGGAGCGCTGGCCGCATATGCATTACGGCGTGATCGACCGCCACAACCGCCTGGTGCACTACGTCCCAATTGAGCTGCCTGGCCCGCGGTGGCCGCATGACCTGGGCATCACGAAGAACTACACGATCCTGCATGACCTGCCGTTCTTCTTCGATCCCGATGCACTGAAGCGCGGCGAGCGCAAGCTGGCGTTCCACCGCGACGTGCCGGCCCGCTTCGGCATCGTGCCGCGCCATGGCGACAATGCGCAGGTGCGCTGGTTCGAGGGCACGCCTTGTCACATCCTGCATCTGGCGAACTGCTACGAGGACGACGACGAGATCGTGATGGACGGCTGCATTATGCCGAACCCGCACAAGCCAAGCGTGGGCCAAAGCGACGGCAGCAAGCAGGCGGCGTACGACAAGATCCGCGCTCATCTCGACAAGCATAACAACCCCACGTTGATGTACCGGTGGCGATTCAACTTGAAGACCGGACAGACGCGCGAAGTGCAGATTGACGACGAAATCACGGAATTCCCGATCTGTAGCAACGACTATGTTGGCCGGCCTTATCGGTATAGTTATAACGTCTTGTACGAAAAAGGCGAATGGCTGTTCCGCGGCCTCAAACGCTACGACATGCTGAGCGGTGCGGCCCAGCGCTACGAATACGGCAAGGGCCGCTATGGCAGTGAGCCGCAGATGGCGCGCCGCATCGGCGCCAAAACGGAAGACGACGGCTACCTGCTGACCTTCGTCACCGACCTGGCTGCAAATCGTTCGGAATGCCTGATCCTGGACGCCAGCGATATTGCTGGCGGGCCGATTGCGCATATCATTCTGCCGCATCGCATTTCGATGGGTACGCATGCTTGCTGGGTCGAGCATGACCGCATTGCCGGCGAGAGCCGCGATACGGCATACCTCCCCTGAGGCGGCGCCATGCAAAAGAACCTCGTTCTGGTGCCGGGACTGAACAACACCCGGGTGGTGTTCGCCCGGACCGTGGCGGCACTGCCGCCATCCGTGTGCGGCATTGCAGTGGACTGCCCGGCCCTGCCGTCCGTCGAGGCCATCGCCGACGCACTGCTGCCGGCCCTGCCGGAGCGATTCTGGCTGGGCGGTTTCTCGTTCGGTGGCTATGTGGCCTTGGCGTTGCTGGAGTCTGTGCCCGAGCGCATCGAAGGCATCGCCTTGATCTGCACGGCGTCCTATGCGGATTCGCCGGAGCAGGGCGAGAAACGGCGCAAGGCCATGGCCACGGCTCGCGAGGGCGGCTACTTCGACATGATCGAAGCGCAGGCAGCCAATGCTTTCCATCCGCGCAATCTGCAAGACGCGGACCTGATGTCGGAGCGGCGAGCCATGGTGCGCGCCTACGGCGTCGAACGTTACCTCGCGCATATGCAAGCCGTCATCGACCGGCCGGATCGCTCGCGGTTGTTTGACGGCAGCAAGCCAACGCTGGCAGTGGGCGGATCGCACGATCGGGTATTTCCCGAGGCAATGATGCGCCAGGTTGCGTTGGACATCCCCGGTGCTGTGCTGCGGATCATCGCGCCTGCCGGGCACCTGGTACCGATGGAGCAACCGCGGGAATTGGCGAGTGCATTGGCGCATTGGATGGGGGTGGGGAGCAGCTAGCGCAGGGGTAGGGGCAGGGGACGACTGTTAGGTTTGAGAGCAGTGGCGCTTCCCTTCCGGTTTGACGCGCTATACGCAGGAACGCGGCCCCGCCTTGAAGTCACCCGTTGGCAACGGCGCGGTGTATGCGGCTACCTGTCGCGACACGCGCGGCCAGTCTCTTGATGGCTTCCACACCTACCCGCCGCCCGATCACTTCAACATGGGTTCTGCTGACGGATACGAGCGGACGATGGTGTAGGGATGCCGGTTGCCGAGTATTACTCCGATGATTCGGTGGCGCGCAAGCGTCCGATCGGCGCCTGGCGCGGGACCCTGCACCTAGTGAAGCTTGGGTCGATGCGCCACACCAAAACGCACCGACAAATCGTCGAGACGCTTGTCCAGTGTCCATAGTTGCGCGCCTGGTGTGATCAGAGCGGAAGCCAGCAATGAGACGTCCACTAGGCCACAACCCAGCCCATACAATTTTTCGTGTTCGATAAACGCCATTACCTCTGCAAGGCTCACTTGCTTGGCCGGCTGCAACAGTCCAATGTCCCCGAGTGTCCGGGTACGTGGTGCTGGAGGCGTCCCGCAAGCCAATTCAACCACGACCATAGGGTGGGTCAGTGCTTGATCCGACAGGATCAAATTGACCAGTGCGTCATTGCGTTTCCTAAAATGATCTACCCATACTGAGGTGTCGACGAGTACGCTCATTTCGCTTGAGGCTCCGTACGGCGACGCGGCACATCTTGCATGTCTGGAGCGGTGCCACCGAGGGCCGCGAGCCGCTTGGCCGCTTGTACCCGGACGAAAGTCTTAATCGCCTCCCGAAAGAGGTCAGATTTGTCCATGCTAGGGTCGGCTACCTCTAGCGCTTGTTCATAGAGGGCATCGTCGATTGTGACTGTAGTGCGCATAACGTGCTCCTTGCCTCAAAATTGATGTAAGTTTGCACCAAAAACAGCATCTCGGCAAGGTGCTCGAAGCAGGTGTTTTCCGCTGTTGCACTCATGTGGGGCGGCAGTAATGGCCAGATGCAGGAACACTCCCCGATACGCCGTCACGACGTGATTGCTGTCGTTGACGATGGCCAGATGCAGCCCGTAGGCATGGAACAGCAACACGGCATGGGCCGCCCGCGCGCGGCGAGCATACCGAAGCCGTTGAGCGCATGCTGCTCGATGTCATCGAACTCCTGCGCCGCGCAAGTCGTTCCGAACGTCGCGGCCGCGACCGGCAATGCAGCGCAGCGCTTTCGGGACCTCATATCGCCTCGAGCATGGAATGTCGAAGCCCGTGGCACTCGTCGCGCCTCTTCCTCTCGACGCGCATGCGTCTTATCCCTTCATGGAGATTTCCAGAAAATGCTTGCTCGGATCCTCGAAATAGACTCTGCGGCAGGCATCGTTCGTGCTGACCTCGCCGGGGCGGCGGCGGTATGGGTCCGACCAGTACATCAGATCGCGCGCCTGGATTCGGGCGAGGCTTTGCTCGAATTCGACGTCGCTGGTCAGAAAGGCATAGTACTGCAGGGCAACATCGCCTTCCGCGTCAATGAAGTCCAGGGTGACATCGTTGTCCAGCCGTACGGCAAGAAACAGCCCAACGGGCACGGCCGCGGGACGTCCGAGGATCTCGCAGAGGAAGTCGGCGGACACCTTCTTGTCATGAGAAAAGACGAGGGTGTGGTTGCGCTGGATGGCCATGTCGCGCTCGACGACCCACAGCGGATGTGTAGTTAAGTACTGTCTTGTCGTATGTCTGGTACGTCGCGTAAGGCGCTTCGTAACGTGCGCGTTGGGAATGTACCAGTGCAACATTGACCGTCTGGGACACCCGTCTTTGAGTTGAGCGCATGTCGTCTGCTTGCCCGCACTCGAAGTAGCAGGGTAACAAAATCAGTGGCCTCAAGGCTATGGCCTGACCATAGTTACACGGCACATTGCATATTTATGGGGCGGCCTGTTCTCGCCGGCGTTTTCTGCACTAACGTGTCAAGTGCGGCGGCATGGTGCCAGGGGGAAACGTAATTTAATCTTCCCATACTGCCTCCACTTCCCGCATCAAACGCCCGGCGAGGATATAGTCCCCCAGTTTGGACGCCTTTGCCTCCAGGCTCTCCAGTTCAACTGCCGGCAGTTCGCTCAACTCAAACTGGCAATAGAGGTTTCGCTGCCGGAAGGTCGCTTTTGGCCGCATTAGGCCGGCGACCAATGCCGTTGGAGATTTGACTGCGACGTTCTCTTGCCCGCGATATTCCACGCGTATCCCTGCCTTCTGGCCGAGCCGACCAAGTTCAATCGCATCTTGCCAGCCAGCCTCATAGTCCAGTTCCACCACCGTCACGCCTTCTGTCCCCAGGAGTCTTAGTGCCTCCCCTTTGGTGCCAGCTCGAGCTGTCGCCATTTACTTCTCCACTCACCTTCTCCGCGCATATGGGCCAGGCCCTGCACCCTCACAGCATTGTAGCCGCCGGCGGAGCCTCGAGCTCGATGACCTTCCCGGCGATTGACAGCTGCGGGCAGTGCGGAATGCCGGGGCAAACTCGGTGGCAAGGAGAGGGGAACTGCGATGTCGTCGCTCTTCTGGAACACGCTTCATTCAGCTATTGATCTTTCCGTAAATCATGACATCACCACAACGTTGCCTGAACCCAGCACGCGGCGATGATCGAAGGCCGG
>NZ_JBIUHC010000134.1:0-27454 GCF_044627735.1 Cupriavidus sp. CuC1
GTCCACGCTTGGCACCTGCAGCGAAAGCTGACGGGTGGCGCCGGTGAAGGTGTCTCCGAGGTCCAGCAGCACCTTGGAGTGGTGATCCCCACCGCGCGACGGGGACTTGCCACCGTGTGTATGGAAACCGCGGTGTCTGCGCCCCATGTGGCCAAACAGCTCGGCGAAGAAGTCGCTGAAATTGGCCTCTTGCTGCGGCGAGAAGCCCCGACCGGAGAACTCGAAGCCGGTGTCCCAGTCCGGCGGCGGACGGAACTTCTGGCCGGGCTGATGGCCTCGTCCCAATTGCTCATACGCGGCGCGCTTTTCCGGGTCGGAGAGTACAGCATAGGCCTCGTTGAGCTCCTTCATGCGCACTTCGGCATCCAACTGCTTGGAAACGTCGGGATGGAACTTGCGCGCGAGCTTGCGGAACGCCTTCTTGATGTCCTCATCGGTGGCATCACGTGTCACTCCCAGCGTCTTGTAGTAGTCCTGGAATTCCATGCGTGTTCCCCTTTCCACGTCTCTAATGCTGCCCTTCCGCTCGAAAGAATGACGGCGAATATCAGTCAGATCAAGAGCTTGATATCCTCGGGAGAAGCCTTACCATTCCAACCGGAGACGTCAGAATATGGCGCCCGCGCCAAAGCGAATGGAGGCAAACATGATGTTTCGATCCCTGTTTCCCCGTGACATATTCTCAGAACTGGAACGCCTGCAGCGCGAGCTGCACCAGCCATTCGAGCAGTCTCCCAGTATTCGTGGTCGGGTCAGTTTTCCGGCCATCAATGTCGGCGGCACACCCCACGCGGTGGAAATCTACGCCTTTGCCCCCGGCACCGATCCGGCCAGCATCGACGTCCAACTGGTGAAGGGCGTACTGACCATTGTCGGCGAGCGCAAGCCCGATCTCTCTGACAAGGACGAGCAAACCTCCCTGCATATCGATGAACGCTTCGCCGGCCGCTTCCGTCGCGTGGTGAGCCTACCGGATGACGTGAATCCCAATGCGGTGGAAGCCAAGTACCGTGATGGCGTGCTGCACATCAGCATCCAGCGCCTCGAAGCAGCGCAGCGGCGCCAAATCAGCATCCAGTGATGCGAGGAGGATCTGGCCATGAGCGAAAATACTGCTGTCACCAAACAAGCCGACGCTGGCAGCGCTGAAGCGGCCCTGATGCCGCCAGTGAATGTGTACGAGGACGCCGCAGGCATCACCCTGTACGCCGATCTGCCGGGTGTGCCCAAGGACAAGCTGGTCGTGCAGGTGGAAGGCGATATCCTGACCATCAAGGGCGAAGTCGTCCTGGATCAGCCGGAGGGCATGGAAGCCAGTTACGTGGAGGTTTCCCTGCCGCGTTACCGGCGTGTGTTCACGCTCTCCAAGGAACTAGATGCCGAGAAGGTGGTGGCCGAGTTCAACCACGGCGTGCTCAAGCTGCGCATCCCCAAAGCCGAATACGCGCAACCGAGCCGCATTGAGGTCAAGGTCGCGTGATGTAAGCCGAGCGGGCCTTGGGCATCGCCCATGGCTGCGCACACGTAGGCGGGCTGACATGAAACCGGAATCCTTGAAAGAGGGTTTCGGTTCTTTGTGAGCAACCTGGTCGAAGGCTGGCACCATCCGACGCAGACTGATCCAGGGGCAAATTACAGGAGTCAGGCACGATCGCGGACAAGCGTTGAATCCCAGGCGGCGCACGAAATCAGAGGACAGCGCACTCGGCATGGCTTTTTGTGGTCCGGCTGCACCGGTTAGCGGTACACGAGGACCGGGATCGTACTATGGGTCAGGACTTTCTGGGTTTCGCTGCCGATCAGCAGACCCTGCACGCCAGCTCGACCGTGCGAGGCCATGACAATGAGGTCGCAGTTGTGCTCCTCCACGGCCCGGATGATCGCCTCATAGGGGTGATCGCTTGTCACGTGGATCGTGTCGCATGGCACCCCCGCTTCCCTCGCGGCTTGCGCGATCATCCCCAGGTAATGCTCCGCATGCTGTTCGGCTATCTGCGCAAACCGCTCCTGGGTATCCTCCATCATCTCGACCCGATGGGTGAAGATGCGGTACTCCGGGATGGCGTGAAATCCCGTGATTCTGGCCTGAAATCCCTTAGCGAGCGTCACCGCCATCCGAATCGCGGCTTCGGAGAGCGGGGACCCATCGGTCGGCACCAAGAGATGCTTGAACATATCTGTCTCCTCCCGGCAATGACCGTCTGCGTCGGCGTCCTGCCCGCAAATCACTTGTCAAACAGTCGTCCGACGAAAGTGACGAGTTCTCCTATCGTGGCATATTGTTGCTAGCCGACCGGACGAACGGGGTGGCATCGCCGATACCAGGCGGCCATCGGACACGCAAGGCTTTAGACGCCAACACGCGTCGAGCACAAAGTGGTGCTGCCAGGAGTTCATCCGTCCACGCGCATCCGGGAAGTCTTCCAGACACGTTAAATCGAATGCAACACTACCAAGCCAACTATAGGCGATGTCGGCAGACCGTGGCAATTTGCATAGGTAGGCCACCTCGCTCCTTCCCAACGACCGACCGACAGCAAGCCGGGGGGCGGCGCATTCCCGCGGACCGGACGATGTCACTGCAGGCGCTGCCCGCCGGTGATCGCGAGATCGGCCCCGGTCAGGAAACCCGCTTCCCGCGAGCACAGATACGACCCGCGGCCGCTATAGCGTTGCGATGAACTGTTTCCACGGGGTCCCTTGTAGAGTCTCGGTGGTTGCATGTCCGTAGGCGCGAATGATTAATGCCGCCCTTTCGAGTTGCGCCAGGTCATTCGATTCAACGATGTCCACCACATCGAACCGACCGAGGGTGAGAAAGCTGTCTTTCCAGGTCACCGCAGGGCATTCGGCCTTGATCTTTTCCGCAACCGTGGCGGCGATCTGTTTCAGGTCCTTGGGCTCCTTGAACGCATCAGGAGATAAAGTGCTGAGGATGACATAGGTGGTCATGGAACACCTCCATACAAAACGGTTGACGCTCCGTTGGGCACGGGCTGACGCATGGGGACAATGCCTTTGCGCCGAGAGGCGTATGCGTGTGACTACTAATTATAGGTTTGCGTGGGCGGTTCCCCTTCGCAGGACACGAAGATGCTTGCGTATCGGCCCGACGGCAGACGCTCCCGCCGGCAACGCGCTCACCGGTTAGCGCAAGTTCCCTGTATGCCCCAACGAGTATCGGCCAGGTTGTGGCCACACCGTCAGCCCGTGCGGTTCACGACCCACCTTGATCTTGTCGACACTGCCCGTTGCGGTGTCAAAGCGGTACACCACATCGTCGAAGCGGCCGGACAACCACAAGTGCTGGCCGTCGGCACTGACGTTGCCCATGTCAGGGCTGCCACCGCCCGGAATGGGCCAGGTCTTGGTGACGGTACGAGTCGCAAAATCAATGACCGATACGCTGCCTTTGCCGCCGGGCGGGCCGTGGATCTTGTTGGTACCACGGTTGGTCACATACAGGCTTCTGCCATCGCGGCTGGGATACAGGCCATGCGCGCCGATGCCGGTGGCGATGAAGCCGATCTGCTTGAACGATTCACCGTCGACCACATGGACACCGTCGGCCATCATGTCCGCCACGAAGAATATCTTGCCGTCCGGCGATACCCGCACGTCTTGCGGCATGCCCTTGGTGGTGCAAATCTCGCCACCAGTCTGGCTCGGGTCGGGGATTTTGGCGGGCTTCTTGCCGGGCGATGCGATCAGCGCGAGGACATCCGGCCGGTCGAAGTACCTGCTCAGCTTGAGGGTAGCCACCACGCGGCGATTCACCAGGTCGATCTGAGTGACCGCCCCGTCGAACTCACAGGTAAACAGCGCGAACTTCCCGTCGATGGAGAAATCGGCGTGATTGATGCCGTCGCATTGCGGTGTAGCAATCGAGTATTGCAGTTTCATGCTGCTTGGGTCACGAAAGTCCAGGCGCTTGTACGCTTCGGCAACCACGATGGCCGATTGACCATCCGGAGACCAATACATGTTGTAGGGGTCGTCCACGCGAATCGATTGACCCGGTTTGCCGGTGTTGGGATCGATCGGCGTCAGACTGCCATCGTGGCGACCTTCGGCGTTGTTGGCTACCCACAGCGTGTGCAAGTCCCACGAGGGCACCACATGCTGCGGGTTGATACCCACCTTGAAGGTATCGATGACCTTCAGCGTGGCCGGATCGATCACAGACACGGTATTGGACGTGTGGTTTGGCACGTACACGCGCTCCAGGGCACCGGCGACCGCCGCACTCATGCGGTTGGCGCCCACCTCACTGTAAAGATTGTTCCGGTCAGGCACGGCCGGCATGCCGGGTACCGTCGCCACTCGGTCGTTCTGCACGGAAGCTCCAGGTGGCGACGATGCGCTTGCCGGCGTTGCTGTGGCGCGGTTTGCGATCCACCAAGCGGTCGCCGACACGGCGACCGCAACAGAAACGACGACAACGGGAATCTTGCGCATGCTTGACCTCTCAATATCTCGGTCTACACATCATGGAGTGAAAGTAGCGCGCTCAGCGCGAAGCACCCAGTGCAGCGCGAATGGAGGCTACGGTTCTCGCCACAATCAAATCGACACCCAACTGACCCAGCGCCGCACTGGCAGCGCGCGGATCGCCAGCGACACCATTGGCCGCGCCTTCGCGCGGATCGCGTGCCATTTGATCTGCCCGAACCAATGTAGCGTCGATGGCCATCATTAGCGAGGTATCGGCCGTGCCCGCATGCACGCCGATCTGTTCATCGCTCAACCCCTTGGCTTTGAGGGCCTGCACGTAGTCTGTCTGCGTGACCCGGTAGTAGTCCCCGATGAAGTGGGCACGGGCATGCGTCGCCGCCCAATCGTGATTCAGGCGCGTCGCCACCGCCTTGAGCTGGGCCTGGTAGCCGCCGTGATCACCGATCAGCACCACGTCGACAAAGCCATTCTGCTTGAAGCTGCGCGCCGCGGCATCCAGTACGCTCTTAAAGGCGTCGTCCGGCACCGAAATTGTGCCAGCAAAGCGCATGTGCCCGACGGGCGGGGTAATGCTGCCTTCGGGGACATAAGCTACCACCGGCGCGACCAGTGTATGGCCCAACGAACTGGCGATCCTGCCCGCCAGCACCTTGACCCGCACATTGTGCTTGCCTAGCGCCATGTGCGGACCGCTTTGTTCGGTGCCGCCGACCGGGATGATGATCGTCGTCGTGCCGGCGCGGATGGCATCGCGGACCTCGGTCGAGGTCAACTCTTCAAGATAAACACTATTGGCGGCGGGCCACGCGGCGGGACTGAGAACGGCCAACCAGAGAGCGAGCAACGCAACCATGGTACGCATCATTGGCTCATGTTTTGTCATGGATGAAGGGACCCTACGGCGTTCGCATCGGCCATCACCGAACCAGGCGGTGGTTCATCCGGCCTGGTGACCGGCATACTCGCATCGAGTTAAGCAGGATCAGCGAGGTCACGTGTTTTCCTGCGCGTCCGCAAGCGTCGACATCGAGGGTCGGATCGGTGTGCACTGATGCATAGTGCTTGGCCAGGGCTTTAGGATACTCGATACCCAGTACGGGAAAGTCGAGCAAGTGGGCAAATTGGTACATCGGTCCGCCGGAAGCGACCGTCATCGCTGCCGAGGCCTCTTGCGGGGAGCCCGTGAAAACCGCGAGGACGTCTCGCTTGCGCTTCTGCAGAACCGCTCGATTCGTAGCGATGGCTGATCGACCGTCGGCAAGCTCGGCCAACTCGGCCAGCACTTGCACTTCGTCCGGCATCAGCAGGATGCTTATAGCCAGATTGCGACGCCAGCCGTGCGACTAGCGTGTCGAACCGGAGCACGCGATCACGTCTTTTCAAGCCCGGAAGGGCGCCGAACGTGGTGCGGCGCCCTAATTTGCCCCTTACTTAACTCTTATTGACGCAGCTCGAAGCGGTCGAGGTTCATCACCTTGACCCAGGCAGCGACGAAGTCCTTGACGAACTTATCCGCCCCGTCCTCGCTTGCATAGACTTCGCACAGGGCCCGGAGCTGAGCATGTGAACCGAACACCAGATCAACGCGCGATCCGGTCCACTTGACCTGCCCCGTCTTACGGTCACGTCCCTCGAACACATCCCGCGTGAGCGCCTTCCATTCCACGTCCATGTCGAGCAGGTTGCGGAAGAAGTCGTTGGTCAGCGTTTCCGGGCGGTCAGTGAAGACGCCGTGCGCATCCTTCCCTGTATGGACGTTCAGCACGCGCAGGCCGCCGATCAGCACCGTCATTTCGGGCGCGGTCAGAGTCAGCAACTGCGCCTTGTCAACCATCATTGCTTCCGCCGGAACGCGAGCATTCGGGTTGCGGTAGTTGCGGAAGGCATCGGCCGCCGGTTCGAGGGCGCCAACCGATTGCACGTCGGTCTTTTCCTGCGAAGCATCCATGCGGCCCGGCGAGAATGGTACGGTCAGCTTCTGCCCGGACTTCTCCGCTGCCTTCTCGATACCGGCGCTGCCCGCCAGCACGATCAGATCGGCCATCGAGATCTTCTTGCCACCCGACTGGGCACCGTTGAACTCGCTCTGGATACCTTCAAGGGTCTTCAGCACCTTGCCCAGCTGATCCGGCTCATTGGCCGCCCAGTCCTTCTGCGGAGCCAGGCGAATGCGCGCGCCGTTGGCGCCGCCGCGCTTGTCCGAACCGCGGAACGTCGATGCCGATGCCCAGGCAGTCTTCACCAGCTCCGAGACCGACAGCCCCGATGCCAGGAGCTTCTGCTTGAGCGCCGCCACGTCCTGGTCATTGACCAGCGGATGGTCTAGCGCCGGGATGGGATCTTGCCAGAGCAGTTCTTCGGCCGGGACTTCCGGGCCGAGGTAGCGGGCTCGCGGTCCCATGTCTCGGTGGGTCAGCTTGAACCAGGCACGGGCGAATGCATCAGCAAACTCCTGAGGGTTCGCCATAAAGCGCCGCGAGATTTTCTCGTAGATGGGGTCGAAGCGCAGCGACAGGTCCGTGGTCAGCATCGTCGGCTTGAGCTTCTTCGACGGATCGTAAGCGTGCGGAACCGTTTCGCCGGCATTCTTGGCCACCCACTGGTTAGCACCTGCAGGGCTCTTGGTCAGCTCGTATTCATAGCCGAACAGGTTTTCGAAGTAGCCACCGTCCCACTTCGTCGGCGCGGTCGTCCAGGTGACTTCCAGACCGCTGGTGATCGTGTCCGCGCCCTTCCCTGTGCCGAAGCTGCTCTTCCATCCCAGACCCTGGTTTTCAAGGTCGGCAGCTTCGGGTTCGGCGCCTACGTGATCAGCGGGACCGGCACCGTGCGTCTTGCCGAAGGTGTGGCCGCCGGCAATCAGCGCGACGGTCTCCTCATCGTCCATGGCCATGCGGCCGAAAGTATCCCGGATGTCGTACGCCGCGGCGAGCGGGTCCGGATTACCTTCGGGGCCTTCCGGATTCACGTAGATCAGGCCCATCTGCACGGCACCCAGGGGATTCTCGAGGTTGCGACCGGGGTCGGTACGGCTGGCTTCACCGCCGTGCAATTCCTCGTCGGCCACGATCACGCCTTCGTTGTCGTCCTTGCCGGCGGCGCCCTTGCCATAACGGACGTCGCCGCCCAGCCAGGTCTTTTCAATCCCCCAATAGACGTCCTGGTCCGGTTCCCAGGTGTCTTCACGGCCGCCACCAAAGCCGAATGTCTTGAAGCCCATGGTTTCGAGGGCAACGTTACCGGCGAGGATCATCAGATCGCCCCAGGAAAGCTTCTGGCCATATTTCTGCTTGATGGGCCAGAGCAGCCGGCGAGCCTTGTCCAGGCTGACATTGTCCGGCCAGCTGTTGAGCGGTGCGAAACGCTGCTGGCCCCGCCCGCCACCGCCACGGCCGTCACCGATGCGGTACGTGCCGGCGCTGTGCCAGGCCATGCGGATAAACAAACCACCGTAGTGGCCGAAGTCCGCCGGCCACCAGTCCTGCGAGTCAGTCATCAGCGCCGCGAGGTCCTTCTTGACCGCGGCGAGGTCGAGGCTCTTGAAAGCCTCGGCATAGTTAAAGCTTTTGTCCAATGGATTAGACTTGTCGGAGTGCTGGCTGAGCAACTCTAGCCGCAACTGCTTCGGCCACCAGTCCAGGTTGGTGGTGCCGCCACCGGCGGCATGGTTGAAGGGGCACTTTTCGTTAGACATGCTCTCTCCTTCGGGGGCGTACCAAACGTTAGTTCTAGTATTTCTGCGTCAACGCTTCCACGCGGGACCTGCGTCGGCAGGCCTGCCGCACACAAAATATAGTTGAAAGCGTTCGTCAACAATATGTAATGTTTGCAATCGCTTCAATAGCGGACCGCTATTGGCCACCCGCAACCGAGCTGGGGTTAGCCGCACCGATTGCCGCCCAGTGCTTGACCTATAGTTCCTATACTGAAGATAGCTGTAGCGATCAGCGCTCGGAGGTTGCAATCATGACCATGGCTACCACGCTGGCACGATGCCTGAGCAAGAAGCAGAGCCGGTTTGAAACCGTTCGTCGCCCAAGCGGCCTGGCAACTGCGCGGACTACGTATATCCCCGGAGACCGGCTCGCCCGGACTGTCCTGCTGGAGGACAACCGAGGCTACCTCGCGGCCGTGATCCCTTCCACCCACCAACTGAAACTGTCGGATATCTGCGAACAGACCGGCCGCAAGCTGTCTCTGGCGCATTGGGATGGCGCGCGCGAAGTGTTCAGGGACTGCGACCTCGGCGCGCTCCCGCCGGTCGGCATGGCGTACGGCACTCTGACCTGGCTCGACGACAGCCTTCTGACGCATCCCGACGTCTACTTCGAAGCGGGCGACCATGAGGAGCTGGTGCACATGAGCACCGAGCAGTTCACCGCCCTCATGGCCGAAGCTCGGCGCGGGCATTTCGCGCACCGGATGATGTAGGGCGCCGCGCAAGGTTGGCGCGGCTAAGTGCGCATATATCGCTCTTCCCCGCTCTTGAAGCCCCTCACCTCGACTCGATCGGGTTGCCGAACGGGTCGGTGAAGAACATCGTTCGCTGCTCGCCGGGTTCGCGCCTTCGAAGCGCACCTGCTGCGGCGCACAAAGTCAGTGCCGACGGCCGTCCCTGAAAATCGACGCCACTTGCTAGCACGCTGGCTCTCCCTGCGCATTGATTCGGTCGAATCAATGACATTAACTTCGACAACGCGGAACAAATCTACCGATCGACTGATTGAAAACACCGATCGACTCTCGGCAGTTGAAACAATGCGAAGCGAGTGGCGGAAACTTTGCCGATGCAGCCAATCACCTCTCCATTGCCCAATGGCGGAGATGGGTCGGAAACGGTAGTTCATCCACAGCTCCAGCTCTGACGGTCAACCATTCCGCTTATCGCAGCAGCTTCCGAGATACCTATAAAAGTTCGACGGCTATCGTTGGCATGGGTCGACGGCGACGACGTCCGTCTCTTCACAGTAAATGGCCGTCACTGGACCTCCTCACGCTTCAAATCAATTGCGGCGGAGATACGCACTCTTGGCCTTGGCTCCGCCTGGTTGGATGGGGAGATCGTGATGGCTGAGGCCTCACTCGCCGAATGGACGAAGGAGGGGCCGTGTCCGGCATGCCGTGTTTCACGCCCCGCCGCGCCAGCATCTGCCCGGCCTGGCCGACGGGTGGCCTGGATTCGTAATTATGCTTTGCAGAGCATAAAGTCTTACCTTGGCATGACCCCTTGAAGCCGGGTGCCGCATGCAGCGGGCTAAACAGCAACAATGGATTTGGGATAGTCTTGACGGCACGCAGGCTTTCACAGTCAGACGTCACCCTGGCTGTGCCAGGGAGTATGCGCATGGTTAAGGGACTGGTGTATGCCCTCCGTGGGCAAACCAGGCAGCGCGCCCCACGAGTAGTGATGGCGTGCGTCGTCACTCTATTGGCTGCATGCGCCGTGGGCCCGGATTACCATTCGCCCGAGCCGCCAGGCGGCGACCACTTCACAGCGGAGCCACTGCCCGGGCAGACGGCATCCACGCCCGGCATACCTGGGAGCGCCGGGGCAGCGCAGCGTTTCGTCACGGTGCAGGATATCCCCGGCGAATGGTGGTCGCTGTTCCACTGTGCGCCACTCGATACATTGATTCGCGAGGCGCTGGCCAACAGCCCCAACCTGGCCGCCGCCCAGGCAGCCCTGCGGCAGGCCCGCGAAAACTACAACGCCGAAGTGGGCGGGGCCCTGCTTCCCGCCGTGGATGCGCAACTGGGGGCGTCGCGCGAGAAGGTCTCGGGGCTGGCCATCGGCCAGCCGGGGCTGAGCCCGGAGTTCAGTCTCTACAATGCCTCGGTCAATGTCGCTTACACGCTCGATGTCTTTGGCGGCGCGCGGCGCGAACTGGAGGCATTGCGGGCGCTTATCGGGTACCAGCAGTATCAGTGGCAGGCGGCTTATCTGACGCTGACAGCCAATCTCGTGACGGCAAGCGTCAGGGAGGCGTCGCTGCGCGCCCAGATCGAGGCTACGGGGCAGATCGTGGCGGACCAGGAACAGCAGTTGGATCTGCTCACGCGCCAGTTCGAACTGGGCGGCGTGAACCAGGCCGCGGTGCTGGCGCAGCGCACCACGCTGGCGCAGACGCGCGCGACCCTCCCGCCGCTGCAGCAGGCGCTCGAGCAGACCCGCCACCTGATCGCGGTCCTGGCGGGCAAGCCCCCCAGCGATGCCACCCTGCCGCTATTCCGGCTGGCTGATTTCTCCTTGCCGCAAACGCTGCCGGTCAGCCTGCCCTCCGCGCTGGTGCGGCAACGCCCCGACATCCTGGCGGCCGAAGCCCTGCTGCACCAGGCTAGCGCCCGGGTTGGCGTGGCGACCGCCGCGATGTTCCCGAAGCTCACCCTGACCGGCAGCTATGGCACGCAAGCACTGACGCCCGGTGGCGCCTTCAATGCGGCCAATACGGTGTGGAGCCTCGGTGCCGGCCTGCTGCAGCCGGTTTTTCATGGCGGCCAGTTGAATGCGCAGCGGCGCGCGGCCGTGGCCGCCTACGATCAGGCGGGCGCGCAGTACCAGCAGACCGTGCTGCAAGCCTTCCAGAATGTGGCCGATACGCTGCGCGCACTGGATAACGATGCACGCGCGCTGGCGGCGCAAGCCGAGGCCGCCACCGCCGCGCGCGATTCCCTGTTGCTGAGCCAGCAGCAATACCGCCTGGGCGCGGTGAGCTATCTCTCGCTACTCGACGCCCAGCGCCAGTACCAGCAGACCGTGCTCAGCCTGGTGCAGGCGCAGGCGGCACGCTTCGCCGATACCGCTGCGCTGTACCAGGCGACCGGCGGGGGCTGGTGGAACGCGCCGCAACCGCCGGAGGTCAAGCCGCCAGTGGCCACGCCCCGGGCAGAGACCGTGGTACCCGTGGAGAACAGGCAATGAAGAAGCGCATGGTCATCATGCTGGTCTGCGTGGGCCTGCTGCTGGCCGCGTTGTTCGGCTTCAATCTGTTCAAGGGAATGATGTTCAAGAAATTCATGGCGGGCAATGCCGCGCCGCCGGCCACCGTCAGCGCCGTGCGCGCCGCCTACCAGGTGTGGCAGCCGCAACTGGCCGCGGTGGGGAGCCTGCGCGCCGTGCGCGGGGTGGACGTCACCACTGAAATTGCCGGCCTGGTGCGCGAGGTCCGCTTCACGTCCGGCGGCGAGGCGCGGGCCCGCCAGGTCCTGGTGCAGCTCAACGCAGACGCCGACATCGCGCAACTCCAGGCCTTGCAGGCCGCAGCCGAACTGGCACAGACCGTCTACACGCGCGACAAGGCGCAATACGACATCAAGGTGATCGCCAAGGCCACGCTCGACGCCGACGCCGCCGACCTCAAGAGCAAGCGGGCCCAGGTGTCGCAGCAGGCCGCCATCGTCGAAAAAAAGACCATCCGCGCGCCTTTCGCCGGCCGGCTGGGCATCACCACCCTTAACCCCGGCCAGTACGTGAACCCCGGCGACGCCATCGTGACCCTGCAGGCCATCGATCCGATCTATGCCGACTTCACCCTGCCCCAGCAGGACATCGGCCAGCTCGCGGCCGGCTTGCCTGTGGCAGCCGAGAGCAATGCCTACGGCGGCAGGATGTTCAAGGGCAGGATTACATCGATCAACCCGAAAGTGGATACGGCAACGCGCAACGTGCAGGTGGAAGCCCGCATCGACAACCAGGAAAACAAGCTGCTGCCGGGCATGTACGTGAGCGTGAAGATCGACGTCGGCACGCCCCAGCGCCGCCTGACGCTGCCGCAGACCGCCATCACCTACAACCCATACGGCGCGACGGTCTTCGTCGTCGAACCGGCTCCAGCGGCCAAGCCCGGCGAGACAGGCAAGCCGCTGCCGGTGGCGCGGCAGGTGTTCGTCACCACAGGCCCGACGCGCGGCGACCAGGTGTCGATCGAGAAGGGGCTGGAGGAAGGCACCCAGGTGGTGTCCAGCGGCCAGCTCAAGCTCAAGAACGGCACGCGGCTGGTGGTCGACAACACGGTCCAGCCAGCGGATCTGCCCAATCCGTCGCCTCAGGAACAGTGAGCGGCCGCCATGAACTTCACTGACATCTTTATCAGGCGGCCGGTGCTGGCCACGGTGGTCAGCCTGCTGATCCTGGTGCTCGGCCTGCGCTCGCTGAGCAGCCTGCCCGTCAGCCAGTACCCCCTCACCGAAAACGCCGTGGTGACGATCACCACGGCCTATTTCGGCGCCAATGCGGACACCGTGGCGGGCTTCATCACCCAGCCGCTGGAAACCGCGATCGCCCAGGCGCAGGGGATCGACTATATGTCGTCGGCCAGCACCAGCGGCGTGTCGGTCATCACCGCCACGCTGCGCCTGAACTATGACGCCAACCGCGCCCTGACCCAGATCAACACGCAGATCAGCTCGGTGCGCAACCAGTTGCCGCCGCAGGCCCAGCAGCCCGTCATCACGGTGCAGGTCGGGCAGACCACCGACACCATGTACATGGGCTTTTACAGCGACGTGCTGCCCGGCAACAGTGTCACCGACTACCTGCTGCGCGTGGTCAAGCCCAAGCTGGATTCCGTGGAAGGCGTGCAGACCGCCGAAATCCTCGGCGGCCGCCAGTTCGCCCTGCGCGCCTGGCTCGACCCGCAGCGGCTGGCCGCGTACGGGGTCACGGCCGCCGACGTCTATACCGCGCTCGGCAACAACAACTACCTGGCAGCGCTGGGTAACACCAAGGGTCAGATGGTAAGCGTTGCCATCACGTCCAACACCGACCTGCACAGCCTCGACGAGTTCAGGCAACTGGTGGTCAAATCGCGCAATGGCGCACTGGTGCGGCTGCAGGATGTGGCCAACGTGGTGCTTGGGGCGGACAACTACGACTTCAGCGTAGCCTTCAGCGGCAAGCGCTCGGTCTTCATCGGCATCAAGACCGCGCCGGAGGCCAATGTGCTCGACGTGGCCAGGCGCGTGCGCGAGGTGTTCCCGGCGATGCAGGCGCAGCTGCCGACCGGGCTGACGGGCAAGATCGTCTACGACGCCACGGAGTTCGTCAACACCTCGATCAGGGAGGTCGTCAAGACACTGGCCGAGGCGCTGCTGATCGTCACCGTGGTGATCTTCCTCTTTCTCGGCAGCCTGCGCGCGGTGATCATTCCCGTGATCGCCATGCCGCTGTCGCTGATCGGCGCCTTCTTCGTGATGCTGGCGCTAGGCTATTCGATCAACCTGCTCACGTTGCTGGCGCTGGTGCTGGCGATCGGGCTGGTGGTCGACGACGCCATCATCGTGGTGGAGAACGTCGACCGGCATATGAAGGAAGAAGGCAAGCCGCCGCTGGAGGCCGCGCTGATGGCCGCGCGCGAGCTCGGCGGCCCGATCCTGGCAATGACCGTGGTGCTGGTGGCGGTCTATGTGCCGATCGGCTTCCAGAGCGGCCTGACCGGCGCCCTGTTTACCGAATTCGCTTTCACCCTGGCGGGCGCGGTGGCCGTATCGGGCGTGGTCGCACTCACCTTGTCGCCGATGATGTGCGCGCGCTTCTTCCGCGCGGATCAGGAATCGGGACGCTTCGTGCGCTTTATCGACCGGCAGTTCGACCGTGTACACCACGCCTACCAGCGCCAGCTGCACAGCCTGCTGGAAACTTGGGTGGTGCTGGTCGTGATGGGAGCACTGCTGCTGGCCGGCACCGTGTACCTGTTCATGACCTCGAAATCCGAACTGGCGCCGCCGGAAGACCAGGGCATCGTGCTGGCGCACCTGCAAGGGCCGCCAAACGCGACCATCCAGCAGATGCAGACCTATGCCGATCAGTTGTTCGATCTGTCGAAAGGCATCCCCGAGTACGCGCAGATGTTCCAGTTGACCGGTACGCCCACGCTCAACCAAGGCATCGGCGGCGTGCTGCTCAAGCCGTGGGACCAGCGCGGCAGGAGCGCGCTGCAACTGCAGCAGGAACTGCAACAGAAATGGAACGGTATCGCCGGCGCGCAGGTGGCGGCCTTCCAGTTTCCGCCCCTGCCCGGCGCGCAAGGGCTGCCGGTGCAATTCGTCATCAACACCACCGAGCCCTTCCAGAACCTGAACGAGGTGTCGCAGGCGGTGCTGGACAAGGCGCGCGCCAGCGGCATGTTCTTCTTCGTGGATAGCGACCTCAAGC
Source organism: Cupriavidus sp. CuC1 (assembly GCF_044627735.1). Taxonomy (NCBI): domain Bacteria; kingdom Pseudomonadati; phylum Pseudomonadota; class Betaproteobacteria; order Burkholderiales; family Burkholderiaceae; genus Cupriavidus; species Cupriavidus sp. CuC1. Next base: position 14,606 of record NZ_JBIUHC010000134.1, read on the forward strand.
TCGACAAGCCGCAGAGCACGCTGATCGTCGACCGCGACAAGGTGGCCTCGCTCGGCCTGAACCAGTCGAACGTGGGCGCCACGCTTGGCGCCGCGCTGGGCGGCAATTATGTCAATTACTTCTCCATCGCGGGCCGCTCCTACAAGGTGATTCCCCAGGTGCTGCAGGTGGACCGGCTCAATCCCTCGCAGATCCTGAACTACTACCTGAGCACGCCCAATGGCAGCGTGGTGCCGGCTGCCACCGTGGCCCGTCTCGAAGCCAGCGTGGTGCCGGAATCGATCAACCATTTCCAGCAGCTCAATTCCGCGACCATCTCCGGCGTGCCGGTGCAGGGAGCGGCCGAAGGCGACGTGCTGAATGCCCTGCGCGAGATGACCGGCCAGGTCGCGCCAAGCGGCTACTCGGTCGACTACGCGGGCCCGTCACGCCAGTACGCGCAGGAATCCGGCGGTTTCGTGATCACGCTGATGTTCGCCACCATCATCGTATTCCTGGTCCTGGCAGCGCAGTTCGAAAGCTTCCGCGATCCGGTGGTGATTCTCGTCTCGGTGCCGATGGCGCTGTTCGGCGCGCTGATCTTCATCAACCTCGGGCTCTCGACGCTAAATATCTACACCCAGGTGGGCTTGGTGACGCTGATGGGGCTGATCAGCAAACACGGCATCCTCATCGTGCAGTTCGCCAACGAACTGCAACGTGCAGGCCGCGCCAAGCGCGAGGCGCTTGAGCAGGCCGCCGCCGTGCGGCTGCGGCCCATCCTGATGACCACCGCCGCCATGGTGCTCGGCGTGGTCCCGCTGGTGTTCGCTTCCGGCGCAGGCGCGGCAGGGAGATACGCGATGGGACTGGTGATCTTCACTGGCCTGTCTATTGGCACCCTGTTCACGCTGTTCGTGGTGCCGGCGATGTATATGTTCCTGGCCACGGATCACCAGCGTTCAAGGGAACAGCCTGTGCCCCAGGCCTCCGCACCCCCACCGGCATGACGGATTTAGGGGCCGCAGTCGTGGTACGCCGCGCTGGGCGAGGGGAAATGATCGTGGCCGATTCCATAACCGCAAATCGGCAAGCCATGGATACCAAGACACCGTCCGCCGCGGACCGGCCAGGCGCTTCCGGCTCCTTCGCACGGCCCATCGACCAGCAGGTGGTGTTCGTCCTGCAGGGGGCGCGCTGGGCGCCTACCAGGCCGGGTCTATCTGGCCCTGGTGGACAAATCCTCCCCATTGCAACGGTGTCCACGGCCGTGATGGACCTGACAAGGCACCCACCAGGGCGCGCGACGGCTACCCTGATCCTCTGATCCAGAGAGCTCAATAGCCGCCAGCCCCCGCCAGCGCCACGCCGCCTGCAGGCAGCCGGAACGAGGCCACCGCGGCCTTCAGCACGTCGGCCTGCTCCGCCAGCGCCTGCGCTGCCGAGGCTGCCTCCTCCACCAGGGCGGCATTCTGCTGGGTCACCTCGTCCATCTGGTTGACGGCCAAGCCGATCTGCTCGATACCCGTGCTCTGCTCGTTGGAGGCCGCGCTGATCTCCGCCATGATGTCGGTGACGCGACGCACCGCTTGCACCACCTCGGTCATGGTAGAGCCGGCCTCGTCCACCTGGTGGGTGCCGTTTTCCACTTGACTCACCGTGGTGCTGATCAGTTGCACGATCTCTTTAGCGGCCGATGCCGAGCGCTGGGCCAGCGCTCGGACCTCGCCCGCCACCACCGCGAAGCCGCGGCCCTGCTCGCCCGCGCGCGCCGCTTCCACGGCGGCATTTAGCGCCAGGATGTTGGTCTGGAAGGCAATGCCTTCGATCACGCCGGTGATGTCGCCAATCTTGCTGGAGGCGAGCCGGATGTCACCCATGGTGTCCACCACGCGCCGCACGGCCTGCCCGCCGCGTGCGGCGATATCGGAGGCCTGCGCGGCCAGTGCATTGGCTTGCCGCGCGTTGTCGGCGTTCTGCTTCACGATGGCGGTCATCTGCTCCATGCTCGATGCGGTCTGCTCCAGGGCGCTGGCCTGTTCCTCGGTCCGCTGCGACAGGTCGAGGTTACCTGCGGCGACCTGTTGCGTGGCACTGGCAATCGCGTCGCTGCCGCCGCGCATGGTGCGGATGGTGTCGATCAGGCCACGCTGCATTTCCTGCACGCCGCGCGCTAGCGCGCCCATCTCGTCCTGGCTGGTTACGGCGATGGTCTCGGTCAGGTTTCCGCGCGAGATCTCGCCGAAGCTGCCCAGCATGCGTGCCAGCGGCGCGGAGATGGCGCGCTGCAGGCCGATCGCGCAGCCGAGTGCCGCGGCAATGCCGATGCCAATGGCACCCGGTGCCAGCCACACAAAGCGCTGCGAACGCGCGGCGGCATTGTCGTACATGGCCTGGGCTTGTTCGCTCTGGTTGCGCTCCAGCGCATCCACTGCGCCTGACAACGCCACGAACAGCGGCGGGATAGTGGTCATCACTGCCTTGTCGACGGCGGCGGGATCGCGCGCACGGAGTGCGGCAACCAGCGGGTCGATGCCTTGGCGGAAGAACGTCTCGCGGTGGGTGGCGACCGTCGCCGACAGGTGCTTCTCCTCCTCGGACTTGGGCAGTGCCTGGTAGGCCTCCCACGCTGCCTCGGACTTGGCGCGATAGCCGAGCGCCTTGTCTACGATGCCGGACACATCGGCGGCATCAAGGTGGAACGCCGCACGGTCCAGCGTAGTCCGCACAATAGCCGCATTCAGCTGCGACCTGGCCACGAAGACGGTGGATGCCATCTGGTTGGAGTAGATTCCCTTGATGTCCGCACTGGAGGCCTGCATGCCGACGATGCCGATCAGGCCGATGACGATCAGCAGCGCGGCCAGCAGCATCAAGGCTGCGTTGAGCCGGATGCGGATAGAGAGCTTGTGGAACATGACGAAGCATCCGAGTTTGGGTGCTGAGGTTAACGGCGACGCCAGCTATCGACTGAAGCACTGATTGTGGAATGTGCCCGGCATCGTCCCTGCCACCGGCCAGCGAGGGGCGCCGGCGCCGCGCAGTCGCCACAAAGTGCCGAATGACAGACTCCGCCTGCTGGTCAGCAGCGTCCGGCCAATCCGCCAGCCATCACGCAGTTCCTACGTAGTGTCTTCTCGAACGGTCTCATCTAAAATCCGTCCGCCCTCTTCTTGTTGCAACAGAATCCGTAAAATGTGTGTTGGCGTGTCCGCCGCAAAGTTGCGATCCCCGCACGACGAGCACCCAGAGCTTGACGGCAGCAACTGAGTAAATCGTCTTATGAATCGTAGAGACGCGCTGCGCACCTGTGCGTATGCCGGACTGATGGGCATGACGAAATCCGCTTTTGCATCAAAGCGGTCGCCTCGCGTCGTGTTCCTTAACCCTGGAGAAGCCGCCGAACGCGGCACCGGGCAGCACTGGCAACTGGTCTCCAGATTCATGGCCATGGCAGCGAAGACCTTCGATATGCAACTGGAGGTTCTGTACGCGGAGCGTGACCATCTGCTCATGCAGCGCCAGGCCGAGGAAGTTGCGCGACGTACCGACGCGCCAGACTACGTGGTCATCGTCAACGAAAAGCTGGCCGCACAGGAGATGCTCAGGACGCTGGCAAGCTCGCCCGCGAAGGTGGTGCTCATGCACAACGACCTCACGCCCGTGCAGCGCCGCCAGGTCGGCAATGAACGGCAATCCATCCCGAATTGGATCGGTACGGTGACCGCGGACGCAAAGCACGGCGGCTACCGGCTGATGCAATATCTGTATCAACGACTGGGCCAAGCCGGGGCTCGGGTGATCGGCATCACAGGAGACCCCAAGACCCCTGTCTCGCTGGAGCGTGCCGCTGGGGTCGAGGCGTTCCTGTCCCACGCCCGCAATACGCGTATCTGTCAACTGGTCTTCAGCGACTGGAGCTATGCCGACAGCGAGAAAAAGGCACGCGTCCTGCTTGCCCGGTATCCGGACGCCAATGTGATCTGGGCCGCGAACGACTCAATGGCGCTCGGGGCGTTGAATGCAGTCAGGGCGCGCAACGCGCGCGTTCTGGTGGGCGGAATGGGCGCGTTAAGCGAGGCGCTGGCCAGTGTGGCCGACGGTGGCCTGGCGGCCATGGTGGCCGGCGACTATTTCATCGGTGCCTGGGCGATGGTCCTGCTCCACGACTACCATTGGGGCAAGGACTTTGCCGAGTCTGGCGGTGCCCGGCAGAAACTCGACTATCTGAGCGTTGTACACCGTGAGAACGCCGCTCGATACGCCGACGTCGTTTTCAGGCGCGGGGGGACGCTCGACTTCAGTCTGTACTCACAATTCGTGCGTCCGCATCCAGGTCCATACGACTTCAGTCTGGAACATCTCCTGAACACCAGGGCGAACGCCTCATGATGCATTTGTCTCCACGGTTCAGCCTGCACTCGCTCAGTCTGCACACCAAGCTGATGCTCGCGATCGTCATGCTTGTCGCGATGGTGGCCGGCAGCTCCGCGTATGTTCTGGTCCGACACGAGCAGGAACGTCGGCTCGTCGAACTGGAGGACCGCGCCACGCGGATCGCCGACCTGCTCAGCCGATCACTCGCCCTGCCATTGTGGAACATCGATCGTGACGCGATCGACAGCCAGCTCGCCGCGCTCGCGCCGAATCCCGAAGTCGCCCGGTTCACGGTAACGGCAGTGGGCTACGGGACGGTGTCCACCGTGATGGGCGCGCGCCATACGACCCCAGACGACAGCGTGGTGCGCGTCAGGGCGATTGAATACGAACCGCCTGGCAACGCGCCGACGGAGAGAATCGGTGAGATCACGGTCGTCCTCACGAAAGCCGTAGTCGAAGAGGCGATCGGCGTACGCCGTCGGGCCATTCTCGCCATGATGACGGCCGTCGTCGCCCTGCTCTACGTCGCGACCTTTCTCCTGCTAAAGCGGATGGTGCGCAGCCCGATCAATCGTCTCGAGGAAATGGTCGACAGGATCGCGGGCGGTGACCTTGATGCACGCTGCGCCGTGGAATCCGGTGATGAACTGGGGCGGCTCGCCATGCGCGTCAATGTCATGGCAGATCGCCTTCGTGAATCGACACTGCGCTTGCGCGACAGTGAAAGAAAGTACCGTAGCATCTTTGAGAACGCGCTCGAGGGTATTTTCCTGCTCGATCAGTGCGGACGGCTGGACGAGGCCAATCCGGCGATGGCAAAACTGCTCGGATATGGCTCCGCGATCGACCTGATCACGACGGCGGCAAGCGACGCCGACAAACGGCCATTTTCGCCGACGCAGACTGCGACCCTGTTCGATTTCCTGCGCCTGATGGGCGAAGTTCCTGGGCTCGAACTGCAGTTAAGCCGCCGTGATGGCACGCCAATCTGGGTTCAGTTGAATGCACGTGGCGTAGCTGGCGGCGACGGTAGCCTGCGGTGTCTTGAAGGCCTGCTGACCGATGTGACCGTCCGCAAGCATGCCGTGGAAGACCTGCAGCGCCAGCGAGATCATCTTGAACTGGAAGTGAACGAGCGTAAACGGACCGAACTCGAATTGCTGGCATCGCGCGAGCGGTTACAGCAGCTATCCGCGCATCTGGAAGCGATTCGAGAGGAAGAAAGGAAGCACATCGCGATGGAGATTCACGACGAACTTGGTCAGCTGCTGACTGCGCTGAAGATGGACTTTTCGTTACTGAAGATGCAACTCTCGGGGGGGTCGGCTGCTATGCGCAAGGCCGACGAGATGCGCGACCTGGTCGAGAAAACCATCCAGATCGTGCGTAACGTGGCCAGTCACCTTCGTCCGGCAGCGCTGAACTTCGGCCTCGTATCCGCGTTGGAATGGCTCGCCGCGGATTTCAGTCGCCACGCCCAGATACCCTGCCACTTCCATGCCAAGGGGCCGGAGCCGAGCCTGGCGGACCCGCGCGCGACAGCGATGTTTCGTATCGCGCAGGAGTCTCTGACCAATATCACCCGTCATGCCAACGCATCGCGTGTGGATGTCACATTAGCCAACACCGAAGCGGGTATCGAGTTGATCGTCCGCGATAACGGACAAGGGTTCGACATCGTTGCCGCACGGGCCGGCCACTCGTACGGGCTCCAGGGTATGGCGGAACGCGCACGGTTGATCGGCGCACAATTGCATATCGAGAGTGAGCCGGGCTGTGGTTCTGTCGTGCGTCTTGTTGTTCAGGATGAGGATTAGGGCTTGAAGAACGCCGTAGGGGTCATCAACCGGTCCCATACAGGGACCACGTTCAACAGGTCAAAATCCAGGCGGGATTCTTCATTGGTCGTTCGGATGGATACCGTGTCCGTGTTCAAGGTATCTGCAGCCGATTCCTCCACATCACGCATTGGCGGCACCAGGTATCATGCACGAGCCTGAATACAAAGAATTCCTGACCGGTTTTTCAGGATATCCCGATAGCGGAAAGCAGGCGACGAACTCAGAATGCTGAATCCACAGAACAAGAACAAGTCTTGCTCGATTGGGCCGGCCGTGATTGACGGCGGGGAGCCGCGCGCCGAAGAGCGGGCCTCCGGTAACCGCCCCGGCCCATTCGTCCATCCAGAGGATTATCGGGGCCTGCCAGCTCGCGGGGTAGCACGGCAGGCCTCACTCTCTTTTCCCTCGCTCGTGATAGCGTAGGCGTGCACTGCTTTAGCACAGCATGCCCTGCCGCCCGCCTCACCCTTACGCCACGGCGGCCAACATGGAGGTCGGCGCCGCGGCCGATGGCGGATAGACATGCCATGCGCCGTCACTGTGCCGAAAGAAGATCAGGGACATCATGCCGTTGTCCCGCAACGACGCGACACAGACAAAGGGTGTCCGATCGACGACAGTACGGCCGAAGCGGGTGACCCGCACCGGGTAGATCGCTGTCGGCGCGAACCATTTCTCGACCTGCCGGTGCAAGGATCTCTCGCAGTTCCGCATCCTCCCCCCCTCCCTCTTATGAATCACCCTATCTGCCAGCAGTGGCCGGTGGGTGGCCGTCGTCCGGCGAAAAATCAGCTTCCTGGGCTCATCGTAGGCTTGTGCCGTCGCCTTTTCACTCAGTACCGACCGCAAAGGAGACTAGGAAAGCGGCGAATTTTATGTAGGGATATCCTGACAACAACAGCGATCGTGGCCGCACCGATGCCTGGCCCGCAGGGGGCGCGACGTCTCCGAAGCCACCCGCTCATCCCTGGACCAACCCCTGCTTGATGGCGTAGCGAACCAGTTCCGCGTTGTTGTCGAGCCCCAGTTTCTGCATCAACCGCATCTTGTGCGTGCTGATGGTCTTGGCGCTGAGGGAGAACGCTTCGGCGATTTCGTTCACGCTCTGCCCAGCCGCCAGGCGCTGCAGCACCTGGAACTCGCGGTCCGACAGCAATTCGTGTGGGGGGGCATCGTCGATACTGGGCTTGAACACCACAGCGTCCACCAGGCTGGGATCGATAAACTTGCCGCCCCGCGCGAGCTTGCGGATCGCAGCCAGGAGAATCTCCGGGTCACTATCCTTGGTGACGTAGCCAGTCGCGCCCGCCCGCAACGCACGTGAGACAACCTGGCCCTCGTTATGCATGCTGAGGACCAGGATCGGCAAGGCCGGCCATTCCGAGCGCACCCGCCGGATCAGGTCGATGCCACTGATGCCGGGCATGTTCATGTCCAGCAGCAGCAGATCGACGGCGGTGCCGCGCAGCCCCTCCAGCATTGCCGAACCATCGGCGGCCTCGGCAACCATCACGATGTCGCTTGTTGTTGCCACGATCTGCTTCAAGCCGCTGCGCATGATTGCATGGTCGTCGGCAATCAGGATATTGATCATATCTTTGGTCTCTAGCCGCCTTGTCTTTCCAGTGGAATGTGAAAATATGGCTGACCACTCACATCCCCTCCCTCCACAATCATCCCCTCCCTCCACAATCGCTCCATCCGGCCCTGACCGGAAGGTGGCTATGGCGGTGCCATGGACACGAATCGAGCATAGCATCGTCCGCTGGCCCGGCAAGCCCATCAGGCTGTCATCATCATGCATCGCGGCGTATCCCTACCTGATACTCAGCAAATCCTTACCGCCGCCTGCATCGACTGCTCTACTCGCGCGATGAACAGGTTCCTCCCTACCCCGCGGGCCCAGCGTCGGGCACGTGGCCCCGCTCCAGCCGCTGGCCTAAAGTTACCCGCTCGGCTGCCGTAGTTTGCACTGTGGTGCCAGGGACCGGCCGATGCCGTGGCCTCGTGCACCGGGATCTAGCTGTACGCAGACTGACTCAACCAGGCATCTTCACTCTCATCGGTATGACCGCATCCTCGCTCCGCACCCGCATCGTCCTGATCACGTCAGCCACTGTTGTCTGCGCCCTCGCACTCTCGGGTGCTGCCACCTATGGCATCGTCCGCGCCAATATGACGGCCACAATGGAGAGCGACCTTAGCGCCGTCGCCAGTGGTAACACGCTGGCGATCGAACAATGGGTCACCGCCAAGGCTTTGGCCGTCAAGACTGCAGCGGAGGTCGTGGAGAAAGGCGACCCCACCGGCTTGGTCAAGTTCATGGGCACCGCCAGCGGCTTTCCTGTGACCACCATCGGGTGGACCGACAAGTCCTACTACTCCAGCAGCACCACCACGCCGAAGGATTACGATCCCACCACGCGCCCCTGGTACAAGGGCGCGCTGGCCGCGGGCAAGCTGACCGTGACCAAGCCGTATGGAGATGTCTCGACCCGCGTGCCGTACGTCTCCTTTGCGGCACCACTAATCCGTGACGGTGCGACAATCGGCGCCGTCAGCGGCGCAGTGCCACTGGAAGGCGTGCGAGAAGTCGTGAAGGCGATACATCCGACGGCTTCGAGCCTGGCCTTCGTCGTGGCCAGCGACGGCCAGGTAATCGCCCACCCCGATGCGAATCAGATGCTCAAGCCGGTCAGCGAAGTGACAGCCGCACTGACACCTGCGATGCTCGAGAAGCTGGTTCGGGCTAGCGCGCCGCTAGAAGTGGAAATCCAGGGCCTGCCGAAGCTGCTAAAGGCCCAGGCTGTCGCTGGCACCGACTGGTATCTGGTGATCGCGCTCGATAAGGCTGAGGCCACCGTAGGCCTGCGCGGCGTCGTAAGCGCCATGGGCATAGCCTTGGTCCTGCTTACCCTGGCTGCGCTCGGCATTGCCACCTTCTTCACCGCGAAGGCCTTTCGCAGGCTCTCCAGGGTACGTGACGCGATGGACACCATCGGGACTGGCGGGGGCGACTTGACCCGCCGGCTGGACGTAGTGGGCAATGATGAGGTGGCACAGATATCCGCGTCGTTCAACGCCTTCGTGGAGAAGATCGGCGCCGTGTTGATCGACGTGCGTGCCAGCGTGCAGGGCATGACCTCGGCCACTGGCGAGATCGAGGCAGGCAATCGCGACCTATCGCACCGCACAGAGGCCTCGGCCAGCAATTTGCAGGAGACCTCGGCGGCCTTGACCCAACTGGCATCGAGTGTGAAGCAGACTGCGGAAGCGGCCGAGCAGGCAACACAGCTGGCAACCGATGCCAGCGCCACCGCAGCGCGCGACGGCGAAGTTGTCTCTGGCGCCGTGCGCATCATGGACGAGATCGCCCGATCGTCGGGGCGCATCACGGAAATCATCGGCGTGATCGACAGCATCGCCTTCCAGACCAATATCCTCGCGCTTAACGCGGCAGTCGAGGCGGCGCGCGCCGGGGAACAAGGCCGCGGCTTTGCCGTGGTGGCTGGCGAGGTGCGGACCCTGGCCCAGCGCAGTGCCACTGCCGCCCAGGAAATCAAGGGGCTCATCGAAAGCTCCGTAGCCAGCGTAAGCAGCGGCACCGAGCGGGTCCAGGCAGCAGGCTCGACCATGACCGAGATCGTCAAGGACATCGAGCACGTCCGGCGCATCATTACTGAGATACATGGTGCGGTGAGCGAGCAGAACACAGGCATTGGACAGCTCGACCAGAGCGTGTCAGAAATGGATCAAGCCACGCAACAGAACGCTGCGCTGGTTGAGGAGTCTGCGGCAGCCTCTTCGATGCTGAGTGATCAGGCGCAGGAGCTCGCGCGAACAGTGGCACGATTTCAATTGCGCGAGGCATAACACGATTCTCTGACTGCTGCTCCCCGGACAACGGCACAGACATGAACGTGCTGATGCGCCACGCGGACATCGGCATGTACATCGCCAAGCGGTCGAATGCCGGCTAAGCGCTTTACGACGAACGGCACGGGCACAACAGCGCGGCTGGAGCTCCGGTTGCGCGGTTGGCAGGACCTGGGTGCCCTGCCCGCAACCACGCCGGTGGATTCCCACGAGCCGATCCTGCCGGCCATCGCATCGCGCTAACGAGCCATCAAGCCTATGCTTTCCGGCACCTGCTCTTCGATCCGGGATGTGCGTGCCATGCGCAAGGCCCGGAGTGCCGGGCCATTGCCGCCGCGATTGAGAAATACGGTATCTGTTTCGCGCGCATCGACAATGGCGCTCTTCCAGTCGTCATGCACGGGCGACTGAGAATAAATTCTGCTGCCACTGATATGAAATTTTATCCCCTCATTAGTGGGGTAATAATATAAATAATTTATTGAAATGACAAGATGAAAAAATAAATTAACTCTGATTTTAAAAAAATAAATAGCCGGCTTAATTTATTTTGGCATAAAGTGACTGATCAGTTGCCAGGCTCTCGCCGACCACAGCTAACCATGCAGGGCCATGCCTTGCTTAAAGACTTTGGCCGTGTCCTCCGCAGTGCAGATCTGGCACGTCGTGCCGCAGGATATGGGCGTAGCGCGTCGGTCGGACACCCCCACGGGCGCGAGCGCGCGTTCAGACTCTGGCGCCTCGGGACGTTCCTCGACGCCCGGTTACGCCGCGTTTTTCAGATCACCCGGCTCCACCGATGTGCTGTCATGGGATAGCACGGGGCGTGGGTCGCAATAGGGAGTTGCAATGAATCAGCTGTCCCCCGAGCAAATCCTGGAGGCACAGAAGGCAAGTGTTGATGCCTTGGCTGGGCTGACGAGCAAAGCTTTCGAAGGTTTCGAGAAACTGCTCGCACTGAATCTCCAGACCATGAAAGCGGCGCTGTCCGAGACTAATGAGACCGCGCGCAAAGCCCTGTCGGTCAAGAACCCACAGGAATGGGTGGCGTTGCAGATCCAGTTGCTCAAGCCGGCGACAGACAAGGCGCTCGCGTATCGCCTGCAATTTTTTGAAATTGCCTCGGCAACGCGGGCCGAGTTCGACAAGGCAGCTGAAGCGCACTATGACGCAAACAAGCGCGGGGTGCAGCGTCTCCTTGACAGCGCGGCGGGCTCCGGGCCAGCGGTCGCCGCCTGGCAATCGGTAATCGATGCAACCCACACGCTATACGAGACCCTGCAGTCGACGGCAAAGCAGGCGGCACAAGTTGCGGAAAGCAATTTCAGTACTGCCGCTGGAGCGGCCTCCAGGTCTGTGAAGCTACGGGCTGCTTGAGCAAGCCGGCAATAATCCGCCATGGCGGCCACGGCCGCCGCGGGCCCTTAGGATCACGGTGCCGCAGCAAGCCAGAGCGCCCTGCGGCAGGCCAGGGGTAGGCCACCCGCCTCCGGCCGAGTCATCGACCGCGTTATCACGCAATTTATGGAGGATTCAAATCATGACGACGAGAGTTGCCCTGGTAACGGGGGGTATGGGAGGGCTGGGAGAGGCCATCAGCACTAAGCTGCAGGAAACAGATTGCGAGGTGATTGTCACTCACACCCCGAGCAACACAGGTGTGGCCAGCTGGCTGGCGCGGATGCGGGAAGGCGGACACCGATTCCATGCCTATCCTGTCGACGTGGCCGATTACGATTCATGCCAGCAGTGTGTCGCAAGGATTCGGGCGGAACTTGGCCCTGTCGACATTCTGATCAACAACGCCGGAATCACCCGGGATATGAGCTTCAGAAAGATGGCGAAGGTCGACTGGGACGCGGTCATGCGGACCAATCTCGATTCGGTGTTTAATATGACCAAGCCGGTGTGCGAGGAGATGGTTAAGCGCGGCTGGGGGCGCATCGTCAATATTTCGTCCATCATTGGCTCAAAAGGCGGCTTTGGTCAAACCAACTATGCCGCGGCCAAGGCGGGCATGCATGGCTTCACAAAGTCGCTGGCGCTCGAGGTGGCCAGGAGCGGCGTGACAGTCAACACCGTGTCTCCGGGCTTCATTGCAACCAAGATGGTGACGGCGGTGCCGCAGGAGATCCTGGAGACCAAGATCATTCCGCAAATCCCGGTTGGCCGCCTGGGAGAACCAGAGGAAGTGGCGGCCCTGATCGTGTACCTATGCTCGCGCGAAGCGGCCTTCCTGACCGGAGCCAATATTGCGATCAACGGTGGTCAGCATCTGCAGTGACAGCGGCAGACGGCAAACTGATGCACGCGGTGCGAGGTAATGCGTTCAGGATCTGCCATGCCGATGCCGGAATTCGCCCGGGACGTACGCGGTTTCGGCCTTCGATGAATCTACATCCAAGAGCGGATCCGGAGGATCGCGCCGGCGAGCCCGAGCACAGGCAATGCCGCGGCGGGAGTGGCGGCGAAAGCTACTATCAGCCAGGCGCTTGCCCATCTTGGACGCGACATGGCGGCCGCGACTGTCCAACGGTCGCTGCCGATCGGGCAAGGACGGGTCGTCGCGACTCGATCTGGCATGCCGCACAAGAAACAGGGTTTTCATGACAGATCACGACGCCGTTCGCGCTCTCCAATATTTGGATGGCCAGGCGTGCGTTGAGAGCGACCGCGGGTCTTAAGGGTCTTAAGGGCACCCCTTTCAAGGTGACGAAAATTAGGGCACCCTCCGTGTCCTCGAACCGAAAATGGAGTCAGTGGCGTGGTACTG